>NZ_JBFAKX010000025.1:0-76335 GCF_040655935.1 Promicromonospora sp. NPDC050262
GAGCAGCACGCCCGCCGTCTTCCACGACACGACCGTGACGGTGCGCGTCGTCTCCGACAGCGGCGCGTCGAGCTGGGTGGTCTTGTGGTCGGCGCACCCGGGTGACCTGAGCGCCTGACACGTCTCACGGGCGCACGTTGTGGTTGCTCGCGAACAGGTTGCCCGGGTCGTAGGCCCGCTTGACCTCGCGCAGCCGGGCCAGCGTCGCCTCGGGGTACGCGTTGCGGACGTCCTCCTCGGTGGCCGTGCCCATGAAGTTCACGTAGCCGCGGCCGCGCACGCCCAGGGCCTCGGCGGCCGAGGCCACCCAGGCGGTGGTCGCGGGCAGCGCGTCCGGCGCCATCGCGGTGCCGCCGACCGAGACCATGAACGCCGGGTCCCGGTGCGCGAAGGCCGTCGCGGCCGGGTCCACCCGCGAGATCGCGCCGCCCATGGGCCGGATGTTCACCGCGGACGGCCCGCTCGCCCCGGACACCGCCTCGATCGCCGCGGCGGCCCAGTCCTCGTCGGGCGCCCAGGCGCCTTCGCCGAGGAACCCGGTCCGCACGTCGCCGACGCCGCCCGCCGGCGGCCCGCCCGGCCCCTCGAACAGGGCCGTGTACGGGATCTGCTGGACGCCGTCGAGCAGCGTGCCCTGCGCGCGCAGCGGCCCGAACACCTCGGCCGCGTCGCGGGCCGCGCCCGAGTGGCACAGCAGCGCCATGAGCACCGGCTTGCCGTGCAGCTCGGCCGGGATCATCGGCACGGGCGGGGCCAGCATCACGTTCACCATGCCGGAGAACTCCTCCGGCCCCTCGGCGAACGCCCGCAGGACCGTGGCGAGCCGCGCCGGGGTGGGCTCCCACATCATCATGCCGCCCGTGACCGTGCCGACCTGGCGCAGCCGCAGGTCCAGTCGCGTGACGACGCCGAAGTTGCCGCCGCCGCCGCGCAGCGCCCAGTAGAGGTCGGGGTTGTTGTCGGCGTCGGCCTGGACCACCTTGCCGTCCGCCAGGACGACCTCGGCGCCCAGCAGGTTGTCGACCGTGAGCCCGTCGCGCCGGCTGAGGTAGCCGATCCCGCCGCCGAGGGAGATGCCCCCGACGCCGACGGTCGCGGTGTCGCCGAACCCGGTGGCCAGGCCGTGCGCGCCGGCCGCTGCCGTGTACGCGCCCGCGAGCACGCCGCCCTGCGCGCGCCCGACGCCGGCCGCGGTGTCGATCTCGACGCCGTCCAGGAGCCGCAGGTCGAGCACGAGCCCGCCGTCGACCAGGGCGTGCCGCGCCTGGTGGTGGCCGCCGCTGCGGACCGCGAGCGGCAGGCCCGCGTCCCGCGCGACCGCGAGCGCCGTCACGACCTCGTCGGTGGTCCGGACACGCGCGACGGCGGCCGGGGTGAGCGGTGAGCCACCCACGAACACGGCCGCGGTGTCGGCGAACGTGTCCGCCGAGGGGGTGAGCAGACGGTCGCCGAGCGCGGCCGCGAGCGGGGCCAGGGCGCGGGCGAGCGCCTCGGGCGAGAGCTGTGTGGTTCCGGTGGTGCTGGGGGTGTCCTGCGTGGCCATCGTCGAGCCTCCGTGTCGGTACCGGATCTTCCAGGTGACAAACGTTAGGCATCTAAGAATTAGGCGTCAATGCATTTCGGGGACGGCCGAACTATCCTGCGTCCATGCAACCAAGCGGACGGCCCGGCGGCGATCCAGACGGCCCCGCGGCGGGGGTGAACCCGGGTCAGGCCGGCCCCGTGCCGGTCGCGGTGGCCATGTGGCAGTCCGTGCACCGTGTCATGCGCGCGTTCGACGCCCACCTCTCCGAGCAGGGCGCGACGTGGCAGGTCTGGCACATCCTGCTCGCGGTGCACCAGGGCACGCCCGCCACCCAGCGCGAGCTCGCGCACGCCGTCGGCATCCGGGAGGCCACCCTCACGCACCACCTGCGCGGCATGGAGGACAAGGGGCTGATCACCCGCAGCCGCCGGACGGACAACCGCCGGGTGCAGCGCATCGAGGTCACCGCGGCGGGCGAGGCGCTCTTCCGCCGGCTCAAGGCGGAGGCGATCGAGTTCGACCGGACGCTGCGGGGCGCGATCGGCGCCGGGGAGGACGACGTCGAGGCGTTCTTCGCCACGCTGGGCCGCCTCGCCGAGTCGGTGCCCGACGGCGGGCGCGACCCGATCGCGGAGGGCTGGCCGGGCAACCAGCCGGGCTGACCCGGGGTCGATCCAGGAACCGACCCGGGAATAAACCGCGACCGATCGGGAATAGGCGCTGCCCCGGGCAACCTTGTAGGTGTCGTGCAGCACACCCCGGAGCCCCAGGCATGACCGCGACGTCCACCGGCACCACCGACACGCGACTCGGCCTGCGCGGCGACCGTGGCCCGATCCTCGGCGCGCTCATGCTCGCCACGGCGCTCGTGGCGCTCGACGCCACGATCCTCGCCACCGCCTCGACCACGATCGCGCGCGAGCTGGGCGCGTTCGAGCAGGTGCCATGGCTCTTCTCCGCGTACACGCTCGCGCAGGCCGTGACCGTGCCGGTGTACGGGCGGCTGGCCGACGTGTTCGGCCGCAAGCGCGTGATCCTCGTCGGCATCGCGCTGTTCCTGCTCGGCTCGGTGCTGTGCGCCGTGGCCTGGAGCATGCCGGCCCTGATCTGGTTCCGGGTGTTGCAGGGCCTGGGCGCCGGCGCCATCCTGCCGATGTCCATGACGATCGCCAGCGACATCTACACGCTCGCCGAGCGCGCCAAGACGCAGGGCTACATGGCCAGCGTGTGGGCCGTCTCCTCGGTGCTCGGCCCCACCCTCGGCGGTGTGTTCAGCCAGTTCGTGAGCTGGCGCTGGATCTTCTGGGTCAACGTGCCGATCGGCGCCGTGGCACTCCTGGCGATCTGGCGCAGGTTCCACGAGAAGGAGCGCGACGGCGCGCGCCAGCCGGTCGACTACGTGGGCGCGGTGCTGCTCACGGGCGGCAGCACGCTGCTGGTCCTGGGCCTGCTGGAGGGTGGCCACGCGTGGGGCTGGGCCTCCGCGCAGTCGATCGTCATCTTCGTCGCGGCCGTGGCGCTGCTGGTCGCGTTCGCCGTGTCCGCCCGGCGCACGGCCCACCCGATCTTCGACCTGCGGCTGCTGCGCCGCCGGGTCGTGGGCGCGTCGACGGCGGCGTCGCTGATGGTCGGCGTCATCACGCTCGGCCTGTCCACCTACGTGCCCATCTACGCGCAGGGCGTGCTCGGCGTCGGGCCGCTCGTGGCCGGTTTCGCACTGGCCGCGCTCACGCTCGGCTGGCCCATCGCGGCCACGCTGTCGGGCCGCGTCTACCTGGCGATCGGCTTCCGCTGGACCAGCACCATCGGCGCCGTGGTGGTGCTGGCGGGCGCGCTGCTCACGCTGGTGCTCGACGCCGACGCCGAGGTGTGGCAGATCTCCGCCGCCGTGTTCGTCATCGGGCTCGGCATGGGCCTGGTGGCCGTGCCCACCCTGCTCGCCGCCCAGCACAGCGTGGGCTGGGGCGAGCGCGGCGCGGTGACCGCGACCAACATGTTCGCCCGGTCGATCGGGCAGGCCGTCGGCGTGGCCGCGCTCGGCGCGGTGGTCAACGCCCTGACCGTCGTCGGCGCGGACGGCACGCCCGAGGGGGCGGGGCTGGCGAACGCGATGCACCTGGTCTTCTGGTGCGTCGTGGCCTGCGCCGCGGTGATGATCGGGACGGTGCTGCTGCTCCCCCGCGACAACCCGAGGCTCACGCGGTCCGCGTGACGCTCACGCGGTCCGTGTGACCACGAACCCGTCCCGCACGCCGTCGAGCACGTCCTGCACGTGCTCGCGGAAGCGGGGACAGGTGGCGATGTCGTGCGCGCGGCACTGCAGCGCGTGCTCGGTCATCGCGCGGGACGCCGCCATGTCGGCCATCCGGCGGTCCAGGTCGGCGATGTGCGCCTCCAGCACGCGGTGCCGGTCGGCCGCTCCGGCGTCGAGCATGACGCGCACCTGCTCCAGGGTCATGCCTGCCGCCTTGCTGCGCACGATGACGCCCACCCGCACCACGTCGTCGCGCCCGTACCGGCGGCGGCCGGCACCGTCGCGCACCGGGCGCAACAGGTTCTCGTCCTCCCAGTAGCGCAGCACGTGGGTCTCCAGGCCGAACCGACGGGCCGTCTCGCCGACCGACCAGGTCTCGCTTGACTTCATGTCGACATGAAGTCACATCCTGGGGTGGTACCGCAAGACGTCCCGGGAAACGGAGCCCTGCCATGTCCGCCACGCACCCCCTGACCTCCTACGACGCCGTCGTGATCGGCGGCGGCCCCGCCGGCCTGCAGGCCGCGCTCACGCTCGGCCGGATGCACCGGCGCGTGCTGCTGCTCGACTCCGGCGAGTACCGCAACGCCACGGCCGAGCACATGCACAACGTGGTGACCAACGACGGCAGGCCCCCGGCCGAGTTCCGCGCCGCGGCCCGCGCCGAGCTCGCCGCCTACGCGACGGTGACCGTCCGCGAGGACACGGCGACCGCCGTCGTGCCGGACGGCGACGGGTACCGCGTGGAGCTCGGCGCCGACGCCGTCCCCGCCCGTGCCGTGCTGCTCGCGACCGGGCTGCGCGACACCCTGCCCGCCGTCCCCGGCCTGGAGCCGCTGTTCGGCACGGTCGCCGCCGTCTGCCCCTACTGCCACGGGCACGAGCTCAGCGGCAAGCCGGTCGCGGTGCTCGGCAGTGGCCCGCACGTGACCCGGGTCGCGTTCCTGCTGGAGCGCATCGCGAGCCGCCTGACCGTCCTGGCCGACGGCGGCGACCTCGACGTGGACACGGCCACCCTGCTGGCCGACGCCGGGGTGGCCGTGCGGCCGGAGCCGGTCAAGGAGCTGGTCCGCAGCGCGGACGGCGCGACCGTCCGGTTCGCCGACGGCCCCGACGAGGAGGTGGGCGGCATCTTCGTCGCCGCCGAGTTCGGTCAGCGGGCGCCGTTCGCGGAGCAGCTCGGCCTCGACCTGCTGCCGTCGGGCGCCGTGGGGGTCGACGCGATGGCCCGTACCAGCCGGCCCGGCGTGTTCGCGGCGGGCGACATGGCCCACACCGCGGCGATGCCGGGGCCGATGGCGTCGGTGCTCATGGCGGCGGCGGCCGGCCAGCTGGCCGCTGTGTCCCTGGACGCGGAGCTGCTGGGCCGGGACCACCCGGCGCCGACGCCGGCGTGACGCGCCAGGTCGGCACCTTCCTGACTGCCGGCCGATCAGGTCGGCAGTCTGCACCGAGATCGGTCCAGGCCTGTGCCGATCTCGATGCGTAGTGCCGAGCTCACACCCGACACCAGGCAACCTGGCGAGCTGACGCCTGGCCGGTTTGTCTATGCGCTCTCGCGCAGCGCCCGGCGCTCGCTCTCGATCGCCAGGAGCTCGGCGAACGCCGAGTTGTAGGTCTCGGCGTCGGCGGGGTCGAGCCGCTGCAGGCGGCTGCGCGCGTCGTCGACCCGGCGCTTGAGGCCCAGGTCGACGACGCGGCGCACCACGCCCTCGACGAACGCCGCGACGGCGGCCTCCCGGTCCTCCGGGAGCGACGCCACCGAGAGCTGCGTGACCACGATCGCCACCGTCTCGGACGACTGCTCCAGCACCGCGGCGACCCACTGCGCTGCCGACAGCTCGCGCCCGACGGCAGCGCCCCCGGCCGCCCGGATCGCGGCGTGCACCGCGCGCCAGGCCGGCACGGCGAACGCGTCCTCGCCCAGATCGTCGAACGACGCGGGCGCGTGCTGCGGGTACTGCAGCACCGCGACGAGCGCGAGCCGCTCGTCGCGCGCCACGGGGTCCCGCGGGTCGGGGGCCGGGAGCTGCGCCACGGCGCCCGACGCCGGACGGCCACCACCCGGCGCGGACCCGGCCACCGGGGTCGCACCGGAGGCCGGCCGCGAGCCGTCGGCCGGACGGCGCTGGGACGGCGTCGACGCCGCGCGGGCCACCTCGCGGCGCACCTCGTCGATCTCCGTGCCGATCCAGCCCGCCACCTGGCGCATGTACCCGTCGCGCTGGCTGCGGTCGCGGATGCCCACGATCTCGGGCGCCGCCGCCCGCACGGCGGACACCCGACCCTCCACGGTGTTCAGGTCGAACTGCTTGATCTTGGCCTGGATCACGAAGGCGAACAGCGGCTTGCGTCCGTCGACCAGCGCGCGCACCGCCTCCGGGCCCTTGGCCATGCGCAGGTCGCACGGGTCCATGCCGTCGTCCGCGACGGCCACGTACGTCTGCGCGAAGAACCGCTGGTCCTCGCCGTAGGCGCGCTCCGCGGCCTTCTGGCCCGCCGCGTCGCCGTCGAACGTGAAGATGATCTCGCCGCCCACGGTGCCGCCGGACGCGAGCTGCATGCCGCCCCCGGCCGTCGTGTCGCCGAGCAGGCGCCGCACCACCTTGGCGTGATCGGCGCCGAAGGCCGTGCCGCACGTCGCGACCGCCGTCGTCACGCCCGACAGGTGCGCCGCCATGACGTCCGTGTACCCCTCGACAACCACCACGCGCTTGCCCTTGGCGATCTCCCGCTTGGCGAGGTCGATCCCGTACAGCACGTGCGACTTCTTGTAGAGGCTGGTCTCGGGGGTGTTGAGGTACTTGGGCCCCTGGTCGTCCTCGAACAGGCGCCGCGCGCCGAAGCCGATCACGGCCCCCGTCACGTCCCGGATGGGCCACATGACCCGCCCGCGGAACCGGTCGTAGATACCGCGCTGCCCCTGCGACATCAGCCCGCTCGCGACCAGCTCCGCCTGCGTGAAGCCCCGGCCCTGGAGGTGGCGCTGCAGCGCGTCCCAGCCCTTGGGCGCGAACCCCACGCCGAACAGCTCCGCGTCGGACCGGTCGAAGCTGCGCTCCGCGAGGAACGTGCGCGCCGCCGACGCGTCCGGCCCCATGAGCTGCTCGGCGTAGAACTCCGCGGCCACGCGGTGCGCGTCCAGCAGCCGCTGGCGCCGGCCCGGCTCCTCGCGCGGGCGCGCGGTGCCGCCCTCCTCGTAGCGGAGCTGCACGCCGGTCTTGCCCGCGAGGTACTCGATGGCCTCGGTGAAGCTCAGCCCGTCCATCTTCATGACGAACTCGATGACGTCGCCGCCCTCGCCGCACCCGAAGCAGTGGTACCGGCCCACGCTGGGCCGCACGTTGAAGCTGGGGCTGCGCTCGTCGTGGAAGGGGCACAGCCCCACCAGCGCGCCCACCCCGGCGGGCTTGAGGGTCACGTGCGCCGAGACGATCTCGTCGATCCGCGCGCGCTCGCGGACCTGGTCCACATCCTCGCGTCTGATCAGCCCGGCCACGTCGGAATTCTATGCCCGCTGCCGGGCGCCCCGGCGGCACGTCCGCGCGTACTCCCCCGGCGGCACGCCGACGGCGCGGACGAAGTCTCCCGTGAAGTGCGCCTGGTCGTAGTAGCCGACGGCGGCCGCGAGCCCCGCCAGGTCCAGGTCGGGATCACGGCCCAGCAGCTCGGCCGCGAGGTGCACGCGGTGCCGCTGCAGCACCCACTTGGGGCTCACGCCCACCCAGTCGGCGAACAGCCGCTGCAGCGAGCGCGGCGTGGTGCCGAGCGCGCCCGCGAGCGCCGCGACGGACGTGCCCGGTACGGCGTCGGCGATCACGGCGAACGCCTCCCTCAACCCGGTGAGCGCGGCGGCGGAGCGGGCGGTCCGGGACCGCTCGGCCGCTTCCCGCAGCAGCGGGGTGAGGGTCCGGACGGCGACGTCGGGCTGCCCGGCCGCCGCCTGGGCGACGGCCTCCTCGTTGGCGCGCGCCGCCGTCGGGCCGAGAAAGGCGGCGGTTCGACCGTGCCCCGCTCCCCCGGGTCGGCGCGCCCGAGCAGGGCGCGGTAGGCGCCCGGGTGCAGCTTGGTGCCGACCACCGCGCCAGAGCCGGTGAGGGTGCGCACGAAGAGGCCGGCGGGCATCGCGTAGGCGAGCAGGCCCTCCCGCTCGGCGACCACGTGCCCCACGGGGTGCGGCATGACGGTCTGGGTGAACGCGACCCCGGGCGGCAGGTCCCAGCTGATCACCCAGTGCCAGTCCACGAGGTCGGCGAGGTCGGACGCCGGCTCCACGCGGGCGAGGGCGAACGAGTCGCGCGCCCGCACGGGGTCGACGATGCCGAGGGTGGGCCCGGAGTCGAGCGCGCTGATCGTGGAGGTCGGGGTCACGGCAGCCTCGCCGTCGAACACCTGTCGCATTCTTCCAAGACTGGCACATCCGCGCCGCGCCAGCATCGATGACATGAGGAACTCAGCCCTGCACCCCAACATCGCCGTGTCCGACGCCCGCGCCGCCATCGCCTTCTACGAGGCGGCGCTGGGGGCCGAGACGCTCGACGTGATCACCGCGGGCGACGCGGTGATCCACTCCGACCTGGTCCTGCGGTCCGCCGCGGGCGAGTCGACCTTCACCGTCGCGGGCGCGTTCCCGCCCGACTCGGCGGCGCCCGAGCCCGGCGGGCCGACGCACGCGAGCTTCACGATCCCGGTCGAGGACACCGACGCGGCGTACGCCCGCGCGATCGGGGCCGGCGCGAGCAGCCTGGCCGAGCCGGCCGACTGGTTCGAGGGCTTCCGGCAGGCCGCGGTGCGCTGCCCGTTCGGCCACCGCTGGTACTTCGTGACGGTCGCCGAGTCGGTCACGCCCGACGACGTCCAGCGCGCGAGCGACGCCTGGATGTCGGCCCGCGACTGACGTGTCAGACGCACAGGTCACCCGAGGGACCTGTACGTCTGGCACGCTCCCTGGTTTGGTTTGCCGGACTAGCGCGGTTCGGTACGCTTTGCCCGACTCAGGGAGGAACAAAGGCACCATGGGAATCAGGTATCGCAAGCGGCTGTCGCTCGGACCGCTCAAGTTCAACATCACGCAGCGGGGCCTGTCGTCGATGAGCTTCAAGGTGGGTCCCTGGACCTGGAACTCCAAGACCAAGAAGCACTCGATCAACCTTCCCGGCGGCCTGAGCTGGTACAGCAACAACAAGTAGCGCTGCACGGCGGAGGCAGGGACCTGCCTCCGCCGGCGACCACGTGATTCCGGGATGTCGGAGCGCGTGACTAGAGTGGCGGGCGTGGAGCAAGCCCTCGGGAAGAGCATCCCGCCGTCGTACAGCGCGCAGGACGTCGAGCGCTGGGTGACCGAACCACCCAAGTCGCAGGCCCGGACCCCGTTCGAACGCGACCGCGGGCGCGTGGTGCACTCCTCCGCGCTGCGCCGGCTCGGCGCCAAGACCCAGGTGCTCGGCGCCGGGCACGACGACTTCGTCCGCACCCGCCTCACGCACTCCCTCGAGGTGGCGCAGGTGGGCCGCGGCATGGGCCGCTCGCTCGGCTGCGACCCCGACGTCGTCGACACCGCCTGCCTCACCCACGACCTGGGGCACCCGCCCTTCGGGCACAACGGCGAGACGGCGCTGGCCGAGATCGCCGAGCCGATCGGTGGCTTCGAGGGCAACGCCCAGACCCTGCGCCTGCTGACGCGGCTGGAGCCCAAGGTGATCGGGTTCGACGGCGTCCCCGCGGGCCTCAACCTGACCCGGGCCAGCCTCGACGCGAGCGTGAAGTACCCGTGGGCCTACGGCGCGGGCCCCGCCCGGCCGGACGGCACGGCCAGCCGCAAGTTCGGCGTCTACCCCGACGACCTGCCCGTGTTCACGTGGCTGCGCAAGGACGCGCCGGACGGCGTGAAGTGCCTGGAGGCGCAGGTCATGGACCTCGCCGACGACATCAGCTACTCCGTGCACGACGTCGAGGACGGCGTGGTCGCCGGGCGCATCGACCTGGACCTCATGGCGGACGCCGAGGAGCGGGCGCGCGTGGCCGAGTTCGTGCGGTCCTGGTACGGCGAGTGGTACCGGGCCGACGCCGTCGACGCCGCGATCGGGCGGCTGCAGGAGTACCTGCGCGGCGAGGGCCACCTGGTGCGGGCCTTCGACGGCTCGCGCGGCTCGCTGGCCTCGCTCAAGGATATGACGAGCCAGCTCATCGGCCGGTTCATCGGCGCGGCGATCGACGCCACGCGCGCCGAGTACGGCGACGGGGCGCTCACGCGGTACGCCGCGCGGCTCGTGGTGCCCGACGAGACCGAGCACGAGATCCTCGCGCTCAAGGGCATCGCCGTGGCCTACGTGATGGCACCCCGCGGTCAGGAGCCCCGCTACCTGCGGGAGCGGGAGATCCTGACCGACCTGGTGCGCGTGCTGGCCGACCGCGGCCCGGACGAGCTGGAGCCGCCGCTCGCCGCGGACTGGCGCGCGGCGTCCGACGACGCCGCGCGCCTGCGCGTGGTGGTGGACCAGGTCGCGTCCCTGACGGACCTGTCCGCGATCGCGCTGCACCGCCGGCTGGTGACGCCGGGCGCCTGACAGGCCCGCGATCAGGCGGTCCGGTGGCGGGCGCCGCCCTCGACGTGGATCGTCTCGCCGGACACGAACCCGGCCCGGAGCAGCCACATCACCGCGTCGACGACGTCGTCCGCCTCGCCGTGCCGGCCGACCAGCGTCCCGGCGGCACTCCGGCTCAGCAGGCCGGCCTTGCCCTCGCCCAGCCGGTCCCAGGCGCCGGAGTCGACCACGCCGGGCGAGACGGCGTTGACCCGCACCGGGGCGAGGTCGGCCGCGAGATGACGGGCGAGGTGCTCGACGGCGCCGTTGGTCACGCCCTTGACCAGTGAGCCGGGTCCCGGCCGCCACCCGACGACCCCGGAGAACAGCACGATCGACCCGTTCGGCCGCAGCACCGGCCCGAGGTGCTTGGCGACCAGCATCGGCCCGATCACCTTCGCGGTGAACGCGGCCACCAGCTGGTCGTGGTCCAGCTCGGCCGCCCGGACGTCGTGCGGCGCCGAACCGGTGGTCACGACGTGGTCGATCCCGTCCGTGAGCCGAGCGGCCGCGGCCGCCATCGTCGTCTCGTCCTGCAGGTCCACGCGCACCGCGGTCGCGCCGATCTCGTGCGCCAGCGCCTCGGCGGCAGCCAGGTCTCGCGCACCGACCACCACCTCGTACCCGTCGGCCGCCGCGCGCCGTGCGACTGCCGCCCCCAGCGCCCGTGCGCCCCCGATGACCAGAACCCGTTCCATCTCGCACTCCCTCTCGTAGGATCGGGATCACGGTATGGATTTGATACCGGTATCTTCAACGGAACTGGGAGCTGCGATGGGCCAGGCCTACAACGTGATGGCGGCGACGTGCCCGAGCCGGACCGTGCTCCACCGCATCGGCGCCCGGTGGACGGTGTTCGTCGTCAACGCCCTGGACGACGGCCCTCGTCGCTTCACCGACCTCAAGGCACACATCCAGGGCATCACCCCGAAGGTGCTGACCGAGACGCTCCGCTCCCTCGAGGTCGACGGTCTGATCAGCCGGCACGAGTACGCCGAGAACCCGCCACGCGTCGAGTACGCCCTGACGCCGCTGGGGCGCACCCTCCTCGTGCCGCTCCGCGCCGTACGGCTCTGGGCCGAGCAGCACGTCCCCGACATCGAGGCCGCGCGGACCCGCCACGAGGAGCGGGCCCGCGTCACCCCCTGACCCGCGTCTCAACCCTTGACGGAGCCCGCCGTCAGCCCGCCCACGATGTACTTCTGCAGGAACAGGAACAGCGCCAGCACCGGCAGGGCCGAGACCACGGCGCCCGCCGTGAACAGGCCCCAGTTGGCGTCCTGCAGCGACGACACCCAGCCGTAGAGCCCCACGGCGAGGGTCCAGTTCTCCTCCGACTGCAGCAGCACGCGCGCGATGATGAACTCGCCGAACGTGCTGATGAAGCTGAGCAGGCCCACCACGGCGAGGATCGGCGCGGTCAGGCGCAGCACGATGGTCCAGTAGATCTGGGCGTGCGAGGCGCCGTCGATCTTCGCGGCCTCGTCGATCTCGCGCGGCACGGTGTTGAAGAACCCGTACATGAGGAACGTGTTCACGCCGAGCGCGCCGCCCAGGTACACGCAGATCAGCGAGAGCTTGGAGTCCAGGCCCAGGCCCGGCACCACGTTGCCGAGCGAGATGAGCAGCAGGAAGATCGCCACGAAGGCGAGCATCTGCGGGAACATCTGGATCACGAGCAGGGCGGTGAGCCCCACCCGGCGTCCGCTGAACCGGAACCGCGAGAAGGCGTACGCGGCGGCGGCGCCCATGAGCACCGTCCCGGCGCCCGTCGCGACCGCCACCACCAGGGTGTTGGCCATCCAGGTCCAGAACCGCGTGCCGCCGAGCGCCACGTAGTTGGCCCCCGACACCGAGGCGAACAGCTCGTTGGAGCCGGTGAGCGTGCCGCCGTCGGCCAGCGAGGCGGAGACGACGTAGACCAGTGGGAAGCCCGCGTAGGCCACGGCGAGGATGCCGACCAGGTGGCGCCAGCCGATCTCGGAGAACCAGCGGGCGCGGTGGCCCGGACGGCGGACGAAGGGTGCTGTCCTTGCGCTCATCAGGCGATCTCCTCGAGCGATCGGGTGCGCCGGAACGCGAGGGCGGAGATGGTCGCGACCACCACGAAGATCACGATCGACAGGGCGCTGGCCAGGCCGTAGTCCTTGGCCGCCGTCCCGTCGAGCCCGGACACCGAGTAGACCATCGAGATGAGGATGTCGGTGTGCCCGAGCGGCACCGAGGCGTCGTCGAACCGCGGGCCGCCGCCCGTGAGCATGTAGATCAGCGTGAAGTTGTTGAAGTTGAACGCGAACGACGAGATGAGCAGCGGCGCCGTCGCGACCAGGAGCAGCGGCAGCGTGATCGAGCGCCACGTGCGCCAGCGGCCCGCGCCGTCGATCTTCGCGGCCTCCAGCACGTCGGTCGGCAGGGACTGCAGCGCGCCCGTGCAGATCAGGAACATGTACGGGAAGCCGAGCCACAGGTTCACGCCGAGCACCGCCAGCTTGGCGAGCACCGGGTCGGTGAGCCACGGGATCGACGCCCCGCCCAGCAGCACCTCGTTGACGAACCCGTAGGACCGGTTCAGCATGCCGGACCACAGCAGGGCCGCGAGGAACCCCGGGATCGCGTACGGCAGGATCACGAGCGTCCGGTAGACCCGGCGGCCGCGCAGGCGCGCGTCGTTGAACGCGATCGCCAGGAACAGCCCGAGCAGGAACGTGGAGGCCACCGAGAGCACGGCGAACGCGAACGTCCACACCAGGATCTTGCCGAACGGCCCGGCGTAGCGGTCGTCGCCGAACGCGGTGACGAAGTTGTCCAGCCCCACCAGCACGCGCCAGCCCACGGGGAGCGTGGTGCCGTCCGCGGCCTCGAACTGGCCGTCGTCGTTGGGCGTGTACGTCACCCCGGTGGTGGTGTCGGTCATGGTGTCCGACGCCGCGTCGTACTCCAGCGTGGAGGTGAAGACATAGCCGGTGCGAGCGTCCTGCGTGCGGACCGAGCCCTCGTTCGGGTCGTCCGAGACGGGGACGCGCAGCTCGGTGACCTCCTGCTGCCGCTCCAGGACCGTGGCGTACTCCAGCACGTCGTAGCCGGGCAGCGCGGTGACGCGGCCGGCGTCGACGGTCGCGCCGTCCACGGCCTGCAGCGGCTGGTCGGCGGTGCCGGCCTGGACGGCGCCGTCGGGCGAGACGAGGGCGAAGCCGAGCGTGTCGCCGTCGGCCACGACCGTCAGCGGCGAGGAGGGCGAGCCCTCGACCCGGCGCTCGTTCTGCACCAGGAGGGCCTCGATGGCCTGCTCCTTGGTGCTGTTGTGCCCGTCGCCGTAGTTGGTGAACGCGACGTAGCCCGTGTAGGCCACCACGTACACCTGGTAGACGAGCAGGAAGGCCAGGCCCGGCAGGATGTACTTGAGCGGCAGGGCGCGCTTGGAGAAGTAGGCCCAGTTGGCCACGAGCAGCAGCGCCACCATGGCGGCCAGCACGCCCCAGGACTCGGCGCCCCACGCGGCCAGCACGGCGTAGACGCCCAGGGCGTCCACCAGGGCGATGAGGACGAGCTTGACGAGAAACCCGGGGCTCCAGCCGGAGCCCCGGGTCACCGGTGAGTACATCAACCGATCTCGCCCTGGATGTCGGCGACCATCTTGTCCCAGGCCTTCGCCGGGTCGGACTTGCCGGAGACGATCGCGGCCTCGGTCACGCCCCAGTACGCCCACACGGCGCCCATCTCGGGCAGCGACGGCATCGGGACGGCGTCGGCGCCCACGGCGCGGAAGCCCGCGGTGATCGGGTCCTCGGAGGCGGTGTCGGCGGCCTCGATGAGGGCCGGCGGACGGTCGCCCGCCTCGTAGAGGGCGAGCTGCGCCTCGGGGGTGGCCATGTAGTTGACCAGGAAGTCGTTCGCGAGCAGCGCGTTCTCGCTCTGCGCGCTCACGTAAAACCCGGCCACGCCCACGAACGGCTGGGCGGGCTCGCCGCCGGCGCTCGGGATCGGGTCGATCGCCAGGTCGAGGTCGCCGAACGACTCCAGCATCCACGGGCCGCCCACGATGAACGGCGACTCGCCCTTGGCGAAGGCCGCCAGCGCGATGTCGTAGGTGACGTCGGTGCTCAGGTTGCCGGCGTCGCCCTGCTCGGCGAGCCACTCGGCGAACGCGGTGCCGCCCTCGCCACCGAGCGCGAGCTCGGGCTTGTACGAGCCGTCCTCGTTCTGCTCGAAGACCGGGGCGCCGAACGACGTCTGCAGCGGGTAGAAGGTGTAGGGGTCACCCTCGGTGGAGGTCTGGATCAGCAGCGGGTACTTGGTGCCGGCGTCCTTGCCGGCCGCGATCGCGTCGTCCCAGGTGGCGGGCGCCTCCGGGGCGAGCTCCGTGTTGCGGATGAGCGCGATGTTCTCCACGGCGTAGGGCAGGCCGTAGACCTGGCCGTCCTGCGTGAAGGCCGAGACGGAGACCGGCTCGAAGGCGTCGGCCGTGTCGCCGAGCTCGATCGGGGCCACCACGCCGTTGGTCGTGAGCTCACCCAGCCAGTCGTGGGCGCCGACGGTGATGTCCGGGCCCTTGCCCGTGGGCACCTGGGCCAGGAAGTCGGGGCGGATGTCCTCGAAGTTCTTCAGGACCACCTCCACCTGCGCGCCCGTGGCCTCCTCGAAGCCGGTGGCGGCCTCCTCCACGGCGGCCTGGCGGGTCTCGTCGACCCACACGGTGAGGGTGGCGCCCTCGCCGCTCGGCGGGGCGGACTCCTCGCCGCCTGCTTGATCCTCTGCGCCGCCCGAGCAGGCGGCCAGCGCCAGCGTCGTGGTCAGGACAGCGGCGGTCAGGATGCTCCGTCGCATCGTCACTCCCGATGGTTCGCGGCCCGACGTCGGGCCTGGGTTTCGATGCCCGAACCGTACGGCTCTGTCGGCCGATTGTGCAAGAAGTTGCGATAAAGTTTCAGCATCGCTTGCAACCCGGCATCCGACACCCGGTAAACACCCAGGACGAAGGAACCGCATGTCGCCTAGGCTGCCAGGCGTGCGCACCCGACTGACCGACCTCGCCGAACAGGCAGGGGTCTCCACCGCGACCGTGTCGCGCGTGCTCAACGGCAAGCCCGGCGTGGCGGGCGAGACCCGCCAGGCGGTGCTCGCCGCCCTGGACGTGCTCGGCTACGAGCGGCCGTCCGCGCTGCGCGCCCGCCCCGCCGGCCTCATCGGCCTGGTGGTCCCCGAGCTGTCCAACCCGGTGTTCCCCGCGTTCGCGCAGGCCATCGAGTCGCAGCTCGCGTCGCGCGGCTACACGCCGCTGCTGTGCACCCAGTCGCCGGGCGGCACCACCGAGGACGAGTACGTCGAGACGCTCATCGACCACGCCGTGGACGGCATCGTCTTCGTCTCCGGCAAGCACGCCGACACGCGGGCGTCGACCGAGCGCTACCAGCGGCTGCGCGGCCGCGGCCTGCCGATCGTGCTGATCAACGGCTACGCCGAGGGCATCGACGCCCCCTTCGTCTCGCCGGACGACGCCGCCAGCATCGAGCTGTCGGTGCGGCACCTGGTGGCACTGGGCCACCGCAGCATCGGCATGGCGATCGGCCCGGACCGGTTCGTGCCGGCCAAGCGCAAGATCGAGGCGTTCGTGGCGCAGCTCCTGCGTCACGGCCTGGCCGCCACCGAGCAGGAGGCGCGGGAGCACGTCAGCCTCACCCTCTACACGCTGGAGGGCGGCCAGGCCGCGGCCGGCGAGCTGTTCGACTCCGGGCACACCGCCGTGGTCTGCGGGTCCGACCTGATGGCGCTCGGCGCCGTACGGGCGGCGCACGCCCGCGGCCTGTCCGTGCCCGACGACGTGAGCGTGGTCGGCTACGACGACTCGCCCCTGGTGGCGTTCACCGACCCGCCGCTGACGACGGTGCGCCAGCCCGTGGCCGACATGGCGCACGCGGCCGTGAGCGCCCTGCTCACCGAGATCCACGGCGAGCGCGCGCCCCGTTCGGAGCTGCTGTTCACCCCCGAGCTGGTCGTGCGCGGCTCGACCGGCGCGGCGCCGCACGCCGCTGTCTGACGCAGCACACTGTCCGATCGGGCGCGATTCCTCCCGTACGCTTGCAGCAAGCGTTACAGCCCCCTTTCCCGACCCCCGAGGACGCGACACGTGACTAGCACTGCCCCGATCACCACCGACGACCTCACCGCCGGAGCCCCCGTCCACACCCCCGCCGGCAGCGGCGAGTGGTGGCGTGACGCGGTGATCTACCAGGTCTACCCGCGCTCGTTCGCGGACGGGAACGGCGACGGGACCGGCGACCTGCCGGGCGTCACCGCCAAGCTCGACCACCTGGCCCAGCTCGGCGTCGACGCCGTGTGGCTGAGCCCGTTCTACCGCTCACCCCAGAAGGACGCCGGCTACGACGTGGCCGACTACCGCGACATCGACCCGCTGTTCGGCACGCTCGCCGACTTCGACGAGATGCTCGCCGGCGCCCACGAGCGCGGCCTGAAGGTCATCGTCGACCTCGTGCCCAACCACTCCTCCGACCAGCACGCCTGGTTCCAGGAGGCGCTGGCCGCCGCCCCCGGCTCGGCCGAGCGCGAGCGGTACATGTTCCGCGACGGCCGCGGCCCGGCCGGCGACGAGGTACCGAACAACTGGCAGTCCATCTTCGGCGGCCCGGCGTGGACGCGGCTCGCGCCGCGGGAGGACGACGGCCCGCTGGGCCCGCAGTGGTACCTGCACCTCTTCGACTCCACGCAGCCCGACCTGAACTGGGACAACCCCGAGGTCCGCGCGGAGTTCGAGGACGTGCTGCGGTTCTGGCTCGACCGGGGCGTGGACGGGTTCCGCGTCGACGTCGCGCACGGCATGATCAAGGCCGCCGGCCTGCCCGACTGGGACGGCCAGGTGGCCATGGTCGAGGGCACGGTCGAGGAGGCCACCGACCCAGCCGCGCCCGAGGACGGATCCACGGGCGCGGGCAACCGCGGCCCGATGTTCGACCAGGACGGCGTGCACGACATCTACCGCGCCTGGCACAAGGTGCTCGCCGAGTACGACGGCGACCGCTGCCTGGTGGCCGAGGCCTGGGTCGAGCCCCTGAGCCGCCTGGCCCGGTACGTGCGCCCCGACGAGATGCACCAGGCCTTCAACTTCTCGTTCCTCACGGCGCCGTGGGACGCGGCGACGGTGCGCACCGTCGTCAACGCCTCGCTGAGCACCATGGAGGCCGTCGGCGCCCCCACCACCTGGGTGCTCTCCAACCACGACGTCGTGCGGCACGCGTCGCGCTTCGGCCTGGACGAGATCGGCGGCCGTCAGCTCAACGGCATCGGCGCCACCGACCCGCAGCCCGACGCCGCGCTCGGCCTGCGCCGCGCGCGCGCCGCGACGCTGCTCATGCTCGGCCTGCCGGGCTCGGCGTACATGTACCAGGGTGAGGAGCTCGGCCTGCCCGACCACACCGCCCTGCCCGACGACGTGCGCCAGGACCCGTCGTTCTTCCGCACGAACGGCGCCGAGCCGGGCCGCGACGGCTGCCGCGTGCCGCTGCCGTGGGTCGGCGGCGCGCCGGGCAACGGGTTCGGCCCCACGGGCAAGACGTGGCTGCCGCAGCCCGACGTCTACGCCGAGCTCGCCGCCGACCAGCAGTACGGCGTGAAGGGTTCCACCTACGAGATGTACCGGGCGGCGCTCGGCCTGCGCCGGGCCGAGAACCTCGGCGCGGGCGCGCTCGCGTGGGTCGACTCGCTGGCCGACCACCCGGACGTCGTCGCCCTGCGGGTGGCGGACGTCGTCGTGGTCGCCAACCTCGGTGCGTCGCCGTTCGCGCTGCCCGCCGGGGCGCAGGTGCTGGTGGCCTCGGGCGAGCTCGACGAGACCTCGGGTGAGCTGCCGTCGGACACGACGGTCTGGCTGCGCGCCTGACAGCACGCCCCGCGGGGCAGGACGCCGGACGGCGTCCTGCCCCGCGGTGTCTGGTCAGCCCGGCGTGACGCCGTAGTGCTCGCGGACCTCGCCGACGGTCGGCGGGCCGTTGAAGCCGAGGTCGTTCGCGCCCACGACGATCGAACCGTCCTCGTTCGAGTACTGCTGCGGGGTGGCCCAGGAGTCCTCGAGATCGCCCGCTGCGGCGATGGACCGCAGCACGCCGTCCATCACCTCGACGGCCTCGTCCTCGGTGGTCGCCGAGACCACCACGTCGCCGCGCTGCCAGCCGCCCCCGAAGTTGTCGCTGCACTCCCACTCGGCCGAGACCACGCCGGCGACCGACGTCGCCGCCTCGGCGAACGCCTCGGCGCACCGGTCGTTCGCCCCGGACGAGCACGCCGAGACGGGCAGCACCAGCGCCGCCGCCAGGACGGCGGGCAGGTACCGCGCTCGTTCGCGTCGCATCATCTCGCAGGTCCCTCTCCGTAGTGTTCCCGCACCTCGCGGATCGTCGGCACGCCCGAGAACCCGACAGCCCGTGCCCCGACGACGACCGAACCGTCCTCGTTCCGGTACTCCTGCGGTGTGGCCCAGCGCGGCTCCAGGCGCGGCTCCGCCGCGAAGGCACGGAGCAGCGCGTCCATGATCCCCACCGCCTCGTCCTGCGACGACGCCCGGAGCACCACCTTGCCGCGCTGCCAGCCGCCGCCGAACGTGTCGCTGCACTCGAACCGGGCCGACACCACGCCGTCCACGGCGAGCGCCGTCGCCGTGAGCAGCTCCTCGCAGTCGGGGTCGCGCGCCTTGCCCAGGCTGAGCAGCGCCGCGAGCCCGCCGCCGACCGGACCCGACTCCGAGAGCCGTGCCACGAGCCGGCGCCGGCGGCGCGCCCAGCCTGCGCCCATCAGTTCTTCCGGCCGACGTGGACGTCCTGCGCCGTCACGCTGGAGCCGTCGCCCGGCGAGGTCAGGAACCCGCTGTCGCGCAGCGACTGCTGGTAGGCCAGGTACCCGGGGTCCGTGCTGTTGGCCATCGAGTTCGGGTAGGCCTCGGCGTGGTCGTGGTTGGCCACGGCGTTGAAGGCGGAGCCCGGGTCGTCGAACGTGACGCTGGTGTGGTTGGCGCTCTCGTTCTGCCCGCCGGGCAGGAACGGGAACCGCGAGTCGCCGAGGTCCAGGCGCGGGACGACGTCGTGCTGGTGCTGCATCTCCAGCACGCTCACCGACGGGTCGATGTGCGCGCTGTCGATCGGCGAGCCGTAGGTCATCGCGTGGGTGACGTTGAACTCGCTCACGAACCCGGGATCGGACGTCAGGTCGGCCACCGTCATGCCGCCCTGCGAGTGGCCGACCATCATGACCTCGGCACCGGGCGGGATGTCCGCGTTCCGCATGGCGAGCATGACGGCCTCGCTCATGGTCGAGCGCGAGCCGCCCGCCGTGACCAGGTTGCCGGTCAGGTCCATGGGGTTGTCGCCGGCCGCGGGGTTCCACGCCTCGGTGCCGGGCACGTTGACGATGACCCGCGGGCCGTCGGGCCCCTCGATCGTCGTGATCCGGACGTTGCCGTCGCCGGCGTTGTACGAGTCGGTCACGCCGAGCGCGACATCCGAGATGCTGGAGGGCTCGCGCGGCGCGGCGACGCTCGTCGGCTCGCCCGCGTACGGGTCGCCGTCGTCGAAGACCTTCGGGTCCCACATGCCGCCCGTGGCGGTGGTGAGACCGGCGCCGACCGTCGCGCCCGCGAGCCGGATGCCGGAGGCGAGCACCTCCGTGGTCCGCGGCCACTCGCCGTCGAGGATCGCCCCGCCGGTGGCGTCCCAGAGCTGCAGGCCCGAGTCGCCCACGTTCTGGAACGCGCCGCCGATGGCGCTCGCGCGGTCGCCGAGCCAGCCCAGCGCGTCGGAGCCCCGGTCGCCCAGCCAGCCGAGGGCGTCGGAGCCCTTGTCGCCGATCCAGTCGACCGCGTTGCCGCCGGCGTCCCAGAGGTCGGTCGCGCGGTCGCCGATCCAGCCCGCGGCGTCCCCGGCCTTGTCTCCCACCCAGTCGACGGCGTCGCCGCCGGTGTCCCAGAGGTCACCGGCCTTGTCGCCGAGCCAGTCGAGCACGCCGCCGTCGTCGTCCCCGCCCGAGCTGCCCGACGCCTGCGTCGAGACCCCGGCGAAGCCGCCGCCGTCATACGTGTTCGAGGTCTGGTCCTGGGCGTCGGCGTTGGCCCGCGCGCGCTGCGCGTAGGTGGTCAGCGACTCCGCGACGGTCACGAGCATGGGGGCGTGCTGCGACTCCCACTCGTCCCGCATCTGCTCGACGTTGGGCCCTGCCCCGTCGAAGGACCAGACCGCGGCGGTGGTGACCTGCTTGACCGACTCCAGTGACGACGCGCCGTCGTCCAGCATCCGGGCGAGGGCACGTACCTGCTCCGGGTCCTGCCCCTGCATCGTGTCGCTCACCGGCCCGCCTCACCCTCGGCGTCGGTGCCCGTGCCGGCGGCCGGCGTGGTCGCGTCGACCGCGCCCACCAGGGCCCACTGGAGCTCGGCCGCGACCGACCCGGCAGGCCGCTCGACGGGCGCCGGCGCGCCGTCGTCGGTCCGCACGTCGAGCAGCTTGCCGTCCACCACGGACCAGAGCCGCGGCCACACCACCTGCGGCGCGTCCGACGTGCCCCACGCCTCGACGCTGACCTGCAGGTTCGCCTGCTCGTCGTCGAGCAGGCGGATCAGCTCGGCCCGATCCGCCACCGGGCCCGTGCCGGGCTCGGAACCCTGGGCGGGACCGGGCACGGCCGACGCCGGGGCCCGCAGGGCCTCGAACGGCGGCAGAGCGGCGGTCAGCGCGGGCCAGAGCTCGTCGGCCGTGGCGAACCGCAGCTCGGCACCGGGAGCCAGGAACGTCTCGCCGTCGCGCTCGGCGATCACCTGGATCACCAGCAGCACGCGGTCCCCGATCATCGTGAGCCGGGTCACGGTGCCGTTCGAGCCGGACGTGGAGATGAAGGTCGCCCGGACGGGCGCACCGAGGTGCTCGGCGAGCGCCGTGCCCACGGCCGTCGCCCCGCCGCCGTCCCGCGCCTCGGCCGTCACCGCAGCCCACTGTTTCGCGTCAAGCTCCAGAATCCGGCCGGCCATGCGCACTCCCTCGTCGACACCCGTCAGCAACCCTCGGCATACAGCAGCCGAACCGTATCCCCGGGCACGGGGCCCGTCCACGGCAGAACTGCCCATGGCCAAAGATCAGGTCAGGGCGTATCTTGCCCGGCCAGGGGTGTCCGGGCGAACCGGCGAGGTCCGGTCAGAAGGCCGGCTCACGAATGATCGGGCAGGTCATGCAGTGCCCGCCACCCCGCCCGCGGCCCAGCTCGGCACCCGTGATCTCGATGACCTCGATGCCCGCCTTGCGCAGCAGGTCGTTCGTGGTGGTGTTCCGGTCGTAGGTGAACACGACGCCCGGCTCCACCGCGACGGCGTTGTTGCCGCTGTCCCACTGCTGCCGCTCGGACTCGTAGACGTCGCCGCCGGTCTCGATCACACGCAGCTCGCCGAGCCCGGTCTCGCGGGCGACGACGTCCAGGAACGGGGTGCTGCCCTCGTCCGTGACGGCCACCTCCCCGCCGTCGCCGGGCCGCAGCACGAACGGGTGGATCGCCTCGACGATGCGCGGGTAGACGGTCACGGTGTCGACGTCGGCGAAGGTCATGACGGTGTCCAGGTGCATCGCCGCGCGCAGCTTGGGCATGCCCGCGACCACCACCTGCTGCGCCGCGCCGCCCTCGAACAGGGCCGCGGCGACCTGCGTGATCGCCTGCCGGGACGTGCGCTCGCTCATGCCCACCAGCACGGTGCCGTTGCCCACGGGCATGACGTCCCCGCCCTCCAGCGTCGCGCGCTGGTGGTCGGTCTCCGGGTCGCCCCACCAGACGGTGGACCCCACGAAGTCGGGGTGGAACTCGTAGACGGCCTTCATGAGCAGCGTCTCGTCGTGCCGGGCCGGCCAGTACAGCGGGTTGAGCGTCACGCCGCCGTAGAGCCAGCAGGTCGTGTCGCGCGTGAACAGCGTGTTGGGGACCGGTGCCATGAGGTACTCGCGGGCGTCCTGCGTGTACTCGGCGAGCGACCGGTAGGCGGCCGGCAGGTCGGGCACGTCATGGGTGGCCAGGCCGCCGATCAGGTGCTCGGCGAGCTGCTCCGGGGGCAGCCCCTCCAGGAAACCCCGGGTCGCGTCGATCAGGCCCGGCCCGACGATGCCGGGGACGATCTTGCGGTCCAGCAGCCAGTCCCGGGCGCCGGGCACCCGCAGGGTCGCGGCGAGGACGTCGTGCAGCTCGACCACGTCGACGTCGCGCGCCCGCAGGTCCGCGACGAACGCGGCGTGGTGCTCGATCGCCCGGTCCACCCACAGCACGTCGTCGAACAGCAGGTCGTCCGAGGTGGTGGGCGTCAGGCGCCGGTGCGCGAGCCCGGGCCGGCAGACCAGCACCTTGCGCAGGCGCCCGACCTCCGAGTGCACACCGTAGGCAGCCGAAGGAAGGGTCGTGCCGCCGCTCTGGATCGTCATGGTCTTCCCTTTCAGACGGAGATCGCCTTCAGATGGAGATCGCGCCCGTGGCGAGCGCGACGACGCCGATCACCGCGCCGATCACCGACACGACGAAGATCACCAGCTCGCCCCGGCCGAACACGCGCCGGCCCTGCTCGCGCCGGGTCATCGCGAACAGGATGGTCGCCGGGGCGTAGATCACGAACGACAGCAGCACGAACGTCAGCCCGGCCGCGAAGAGGAGGAACGCGGTGTAGAGCACGGCCAGGCTCGCGATGACGAGGTCGACGGCGGTGCGGGTGCCCTCCGCCGGCCCGCCGCGGCCCAGCGCGAGCTTGAGCGCGAAGCCCGCGGCCAGCAGGAACGGGATGAGGGAGAGCGCGCTGGTCAGGTCCAGCGCGAAGGTGAACGCGTCGTCCGACAGCAGCGTGATGAACAGGACCACCTGGATCAGCGCGGTCGTCAGGAGGAGCGCGGCGCGGGGCACGTCGTTCGCGTCCGACGTCGCGAGGAACCGCGGCATGTCCCGGTCCTTGGCCGCGACGTACAGCACCTCGGACGACATGAGGGTCCACGCGAGGTAGGCGCCGAGCACCGACACGATCAGGCCGACGCTCACGAACACGGCACCCCAGCCGCCGACGGCCGCCTCGAGCACGCCCGCCATCGACGGCTGACGCAGCTGCGCGAGCTCCTCCATCGGCAGGATCCCGTACGACACGATCGTCACCGAGGCGAAGATCGCGAGCACCATGAGGAAGCCCAGGACGGTCGCCCGGCCGACGTCCTCCCGGCGACGCGCGTGCCGGGAGTAGACGCTCGCGCCCTCGACGCCGAGAAAGACGAACACCGTGGCCAGCATGGTGCCGCGCACCTGGTCGAACAGCGGGCCGGTGATGCCGTAGCCCTCGAAGTTGTCCGCGAGCACCTGCGGGTCGAGCAGGAACGCCGTGATGAGCACGAACACGATGATGGGCACCAGCTTGGCGACGGTGACGATGCGGTTGATCGCCGTCGCCTCCTTCACCCCGCGGCGCACGAGGAGGTAGAACAGCCACACGCAGGCCGAGGACGCGACGAACGCGACCACGGTGTCGCCCTCGCCGAGCACGGGCAGCACGGCGCCCAGCGTGGACATGATGAGGATCCAGTAGGTGACGTTGCCGACGCAGGCGCTCGCCCAGTAACCGAACGCCGAGAAGAAGCCGAGGTACTCGCCGAACCCGGCCTTCGCGTACGCGTAGACCCCGGAGTCGAGGTCGGGCTTGCGGATCGCCAGGCGCTGGAAGACGAAGGCGAGCATGAGCATCCCGGTGCCGGCCACCGTCCAGGAGATGAGCGCCCCGAGCACCCCGGTCTCGCCGGCGAACCGGCTGGGCAGCGAGAAGACACCCGCGCCGACCATGGAGCCGACCACCATGGCGGTCAGCGTGGCCACGCTGATCTTCGCCGTGCGGCCCTGCGTGCTGCTCTCCGACTGCTGCGCCATCGCGAGACCCCCATGCGGTCGAGCACGGTCCGGTTGCCCGGTTCACGTCTCCGGCCGCATCGAGCCCCCGCGATGCCACCGGCTCAGCAATTACATACCTGGGGTAAGAAGTCGGCAAAAGATACGCCAGGAGGTACATGGTGGCCGCACCGTCGCGGCACCGGGGGGACCGTGAGAGCCGCCACAACCCGACGACCCGGGCGCCCACGGATGGAACAATGGCACCGTGACCTCAGTCCTCGACACGACCACCCAGGCGCCCCCAGCCCCCGGCGGGACGTCGGGCACACCGCTGCTCGCGCCCCTCCAGATCGGGCCCATCACCGTGCGCACGCCCGTGGTGCTGGCGCCCATGGCGGGGGTGACCAACCGCGCCTTCCGCACCCTGTGCCGCGAGGCGGGGCAGTCGGCCGGTTTCGACCCGGGCCTGTACGTCGCGGAGATGGTCACCAGCCGCGCGCTGGTGGAGCGCAACGTCGAGGCCCTGCGGATCGTCACGTTCGGCGCGGACGAGACCCCGCGGTCCGCGCAGGTGTACGGCGTGGACCCGGCCACCGTGGGCGCCGCCGTGAAGATCATCGCGGGCGAGGACCGCGCCGACCACGTCGACCTCAACTTCGGCTGCCCGGTGCCCAAGGTGACGCGCAAGGGCGGCGGCGCCGCGCTGCCGTGGAAGCGCCAGCTCTTCACGGACATCGTCAAGGCGGCGGTCGAGGCGGCCGAGCCGCACGGCGTGCCCGTCACGGTCAAGATGCGCAAGGGCATCGACGACGACCACCTGACGTACCTGGAGGCGGGCCGGATCGCGGAGTCGCTCGGCGCCGCCGCCGTCGCGCTGCACGCCCGCACTGCCGCCCAGCACTACTCCGGCCAGGCCGAGTGGGAGGCCATCGCGCGCCTCAAGGAGGCCGTGCGGACCGTGCCGGTGCTCGGGAACGGCGACATCTGGTCCGCCGAGGACGCGCTGCGCATGGTCGAGGAGACCGGCGCCGACGGCGTCGTCGTGGGCCGGGGCTGCCAGGGCCGCCCCTGGCTGTTCGCGGACCTCGCCGCCGCGTTCAACGGCTCGGAGCTGCGCGTGCGGCCCGGCCTGCGCGAGGTCGCCGACACGATCTACCGGCACGGCCTGCTCATGGTCGAGTACTTCGACGGCGACGAGGGCAAGGCCATGCGCGACCTGCGCAAGCACATGGCGTGGTACCTCAAGGGATACGCCGTGGGCGGCGAGAAGCGGCACTCCCTCGCGCTGATCGACACCCTGGCCGAGCTGCGCGAGCGGCTCGACGCCCTGGACCTGGACGCCCCCTACCCCGGGGACGACGCCGAGGGCCCGCGCGGCCGTGCGGGCTCCCCCAAGACCCCGCACCTGCCGTACGGCTGGCTCGACTCCCGGGAGCTGTCCGAGGAGTTCGAGGCCAAGCTCCGCGAGGCGGAGCTGAGCGTCAGCGGCGGCTAGCACTCCCCCGGCCGCGGGTGGTCCTCGCCCGTCCGATACGCTCCTCCCGTGCTGTCCGCCGTGGTCCGACGTGTCCGAGTACCTGAGGTCAGGCCCTCCACCGCCGACGACCCGCCCGAGATCGGCGGCTACGAGATCCGGGGACGGCTGGGCCAGGGCGGCATGGGCGTGGTGTACCTCGGGGCCACCCGCAGCGGCCGCCTGCTCGCGATCAAGGTGATCCACCCGGAGCGCACGGGCGAGAGCGAGTTCCGGACCCGGTTCCGCCGTGAGGTGTCGGCCGCGACACGGGTGCGCAGCCGCCGCACGGCCGCCGTCGTCGACTTCGACGTCGACGCGGCCACGCCCTGGCTCGCCATCGAGTACGTGGCCGGGCCCACGCTGGCACAGGCCATCGCCGAGCTGGGGAGCCTGCCCGAGGAGGCCGTCTGCGAGCTCGTCGCCGGTCTCGCCGAGGCCCTCGACGCCGTCCACCGTGAAGGGCTCGTCCACCGCGACGTCAAGCCCACCAACGTGCTGCTCGGCCCCGACGGCCCGGTGCTGATCGACCTCGGCGTGGTCGCCGACTCCGACGCCACCTCGCTGACCACCACGGGAGTCCAGCCGGGGACGCCCCAGTTCATGTCGCCCGAGCAGGCCCGCGGCGAGGCCGTCACCACCGCCACCGACGTGTGGTCGCTCGGCGCCGTCACCCACCTCGCGGCGACCGGGACCCCGCCGTTCGGGACGGGCAGCCTGGCGACGGTCACCTACCGGATCGTGCACGAGCCACCCGCCCTCGACGCGGTGCCGCCCGGCCTGCGCGGCCTGGTGGCGGCGTGCCTGGCCAAGGACGCCGGCGCGCGCCCGACGACGGCGGCGGTGCTCGCCTCTGTCGCCCACCTGCCGTACGTCGAGGCCGAGGTCACGGGGCTGACGAGCTCTGGCCTGGCCGGCGCGGACACGGTGCTGGGCGCGGCGTCGGCGCCGGGCGCCGCGTCGTCGGATCCCCCGCCCACGCCGGGCCGGATCCGCCGCCGGGTCCTGACCGGCCTGGTCGCGCTGGGCCTGGTGCTGGTCGGCGGCGGGGCCGCGGCGGCCCTGGTGCACTTCCTGGGCCCCGACGACACGCCCACCACGCCCCAGGCCGCGGGGTCCGCGCCCGCGGAGCCCTCCGCCACGCCGAGCCCCAGCCCGAGCGCGGAGGAGCCGTCGCAGAAGCCGTCGGCGTCGCCCAGCGCCCCGGCCGCCACGCCCGTCGACGAGCAGGACGCCGGGCCCGCCGACGAGGAGCAGGCCGCCGCCCTCGCCCAGTTCCGACCGGGCACCGTGTCGATCCCCGCACAGGTCCAGGTGGGCCAGAAGATCACCGCGTGGCCGAAGGGCTGGACGCCGCAGCCGGCCAGTACCGCGTGCGTGTGGAGCATCGGCGGCGAGGAGCGGGACAACCTCGGTTCGTGCAGCTACACCGTCGCGCTCGGCGACGTGGGCAAGCCGGTCCAGGTCCGGCTGACCGCGACCCGGTCGGGGTACGCCGAGGCCGCGGTGCTCTCCGACGCCACCGGCACGGTGCCGCAGCCGTCCGTGCCGCAGCCGAGCTGCTCGGTCCGCATGGACCCCGGCAAGGTGAACTCCGGCTGGATGACCTACTGCGAGGTCGACCAGGACCCCGACGTCACCTACACGTGGTCCTGGGTCGACGTCACCCGTGACGAGACCATCAGGTGGGGGAACTACCCGCCCGGCCGGCGCATCTGGATCGGCGGCGGCCGGGCCGGTCACCAGGCGAGGGTGACGGTGACCGCGGAGCGGGAGGGCTACCGCTCGGCCGAGTTCGGCACGAACTTCACCCTGCCTGACGAGTGGGTCCCCGCCGGCTGACCTCGCCTCACGACCAGCCCGGCGGCGGGACCCGCCCCATGATCGACGCCGCCATGACGATCCCCGGCTCGTCCCGGCCGGATGCCGGCTCGCGGTCCCGCAGCAGTGCCGCGCCGTCCCGCGCCCAGGTGAGGCCGGGCCGGCCGGACGCCGCCCGGTACAGCGCGTCCAGATGGTCCGGGTGGCGCTCGGCGAGCAGGGCCAGCACCCAGGACGGCGCGTCGGGGTCGGCCAGCACCTGCGCCAGCCGCCGCGGCTTCCACGGCAGGAGCGGCGCGGTGTGCACCTCGCGGAGCTGCGCGTACCAGTCGAGCAGCCGCAGCCCCTTGACGGGGTGGTGCACCAGGGCGAACGTCGCGTCGTCGGGGTCGGCCGCGTCGTCGGGCAGCCAGCGCTCGTCGCGGAGCGCGCCGAGCAGCGCGAACTCCTCGGCCGGGGCGCCGACCCGGTCCTTGAACCGCAGGCAGCAGTCCACGACGTGCGACGCCGTACCCTCCACGACGACGTCCCCGAACAGGTCGAGGAAGGCCCGGTGGTGGTCGGCGACGAGCTCGCGGGCGCGGGCCAGCGTGCGCGGGTTGCGGAAGGCGGGGCACGGCGACGACGTCAGCAGCGTCACGACGCCGTGCACGACGCCCTCGATGGCGTCCGGCGGGAAGACCGCCGGGGTGCCCGCGAAGATCCAGACCGCCCCGACGGGCAGCACGCGCCCCGACAGCGGCAGGCCGGGCACGAGGGCCACCGCGCGGATCTCGGAGCGTCCCGTGAACACCCGGTAGTCCAGGTCGTCCTCCAGGTTGTGCAGCACCACGTGCTCGTCCACCAGGTCGGTCACGATGAAGTGGCCGAGCACCCCGCCGTCGTGCCACTGCTCCAGGAGCGCACGCTCGGCGGCGTCGACGACGAGGCCGGCCGGGGCGGCGCCGTCGTCCTCGAGGCCCTCGCCAGGCCCGTGGACCGTGCGCGAAGGAGCCTCGCCGAGGAGCCGGCGGACCAGGGACGCGCGCTCCTCCCGCGACCCCGCATGCACGAGCAGGTCCGTCGCGCAGTCCCGGGTGACGGCGTCGTACCGCTCGGGGTCGACCTCGTCCGCGGGCACGAGGGACTCGGACCGGACGTACGCGACGAGGCGCTCGACCGCCGCCGCGTTGGCGGGCCGCAGCACGTGCGCGGTCAGGCGCCCGGCGAGCCGGGCGGCGAGGTCGAGCCGGTCGCGCAGGCTGAGCCCGTCGAGCGGGCCGACGGCGGTGGTGGTCGGCGTGGACCGAAGTGATGAACTCATAGGGATATCATTCGGCACGAACATCTATCGCGCTCCGCCATGAGGCGTCATTGTGGATAACTGTGAGCCCTTATCGACCAGCTTGCCCGGCCCGCGAACAGGTCGTTCGATAAAAGATTGAGGTCGATCTTCGGCGTGAAGAGCGCATAGGACGCAAAGTAGACGAAGATCAGCCTTGCACCACCCCACCGTCCTCACCTGTTCTGACCGAAAGGGACCTACCCAACATGGCATCGGAGAAACGTCCCCGACGCGTTCCGGCGGTCATCGCCGACACGCGGAGGAACCCGGGCTTCGCCCTGGGTGCCTTCGGGCTCTCGGCCTGGGCCTACATCGGCATGTCGCACACGATCGCTGCCTATGAGGGCCCCCGGCTCGGCTACGCCCTCGGCGTCGCCTACGAGGCACTGGTGATCGGCCTCGCCTGGGAGGGGCGCCGCCGGGCCGACCGCGCGCTCGAGACCGGCCGCCCGGTGTCCGGGCACGCCCGCTGGCTCGGCGGCGCGATCGTCGTCGGCATCCTCTCCGGCGCGCTCGCCGCCTGGCACGGCTGGCTGCTCGGGGAGGGCATCTTCGCCATCTCCCGCGCCGTCGCGCCCGTCCTCGCCGCCGTCGCGGTCCACCTCTTCTTCCAGTCGGCCTCCAGCTCGCGCGCCCTCGACCGGGCCGCGCAGATCCACAACGACCGGCAGACGGCCGTGCTGGACATGCTCGACGCGGTGCGGCTCGCGCAGATCGCCCCCGACGAGGAGCGGGCGGCCCGCATCGCCGACGTGAACGCCGCGGTGGGCCGGGTCCACCGTCACGTGCCCGCGGCCGTGACCGCGGAGGTGACGCGTCCGCACCTGGAGTCGGAGCGCACGATCCGCGACGTGGTCCAGGAGGCCGCGACGCTGGCCGGCGAGTGGATGCCGGAGCCCAACGCACCCCGGCGGACGCCGGAGGAGGCGGCCGCCAGCGGCGCCGCCCTGGCGGAGATGGTGCTGCCGAAGCTCGTCCTGCCCATCAACCCGGAGGACGGGACCCTGGTCGACCCGGTCGAGGCCGACAGCACCGCCGACACCCCGCCGGCCGACGCCGGGACGATCAGCGCCGAGCGGCTGCACCTGGAGGACAAGTACGCGCCCGTGAAGCCGGACCGGACCGCCGTGCCGGTGAGCCCGCCCGCCGAGGCGCCCGCCGCCGACTGGGAGGACCTCTCCCCCGAGGTCGCGCCGACCCCGGCACCGGCGCCCGTCACCGCGCCTGCCCTCGTCGCCGCGCCCGCGGAGCCGGCGCCGGCCCTCACCACGGCGCAGATCAGCGAGATCCGCGTGCTCCGGTGGGCGCAGAACCTCAGCATCGAGGAGGTCGCGGCACGCCTCGACGTCCCCATCGCCTCGGTGAACCGGTACGCCCCGAGCACCGACCCGACGACCGAGACCGGTTCCCTCATGGCGATCCCGGCCGCCGTCTCCTGAGCGGCTCCTGATCGGGAGCACGACGACGGCCCGGCCCCACGCGTCAGCACGCGTGAGGCCGGGCCGTCTCCGTCGCCGCGCCCGTCAGCCGAAGTTGACGCCCTGCGCCAGCGGCAGCTCCGTGGAGTAGTTCACCGTGTTGGTCGCGCGGCGCATGTACTGCTTCCACGCGTCCGACCCGGACTCGCGGCCGCCCCCGGTCGACTTCTCGCCGCCGAACGCGCCGCCGATCTCCGCGCCCGAGGTGCCGATGTTGACGTTCACGATGCCGCAGTCGGAGCCCACCTCGGACAGGAAGGTCTCGGCCTCGCGCACGTCCAGCGTGAAGATCGACGACGACAGGCCCTGCGGCACGTCGTTGTGCACGGCGATCGCCTCGGACAGCTCCGAGTACGTCAGCACGTACAGGATCGGCGCGAACGTCTCGCGCTTGACCACGTCGGCCTGCTCCGGCATGCGCACGATCGCCGGGTGCACGTAGGCCGCGTCCTCCGCGCCGGGCACGTCCACGGTCGTGCCACCCACGACGAGCTCGCCGCCCGCCGTCACGGCCTCGTCGATCGCGGCCAGCATGCGGTCGCGCGCGGCGGCGTCGACCAGCGGGCCCACCAGCGTGCCGTCGGTGCGCGGGTCGCCCACGGGCAGGCCGGTGTAGACCTTCGCGAGCCGCGCCACGACGTCGTCCACGATCGACTCGTGCACGATCAGGCGGCGCAGCGAGGTGCAGCGCTGACCGGCCGTGCCGGCGGCGGCGAACACCGCGCCGCGCACCGCGAGGTCGAGGTCCGCCGACGGCGCGACGATCGCACCGTTGTTGCCGCCCAGCTCCAGCAGGTACCGGCCGCCACGGGCCGCGACGACGGGCGCGACCTGCTGGCCCATCCGCTCCGAGCCGGTCGCGGACACGAGCGCGACGCGGGGGTCGGCCACGAGCGCCTCACCGGCCTCGCGGTCGCCGAGCAGGAGCTGCGAGACGCCCGCCGGGAACCCCGCCTCGGCCAGCGCCCGGTCGAGCAGCGCGGAGGCGCCGACCGCGGACAGCAGGGTCTTCTCGCTCGGCTTCCACACCACGGTGTCGCCGCAGACCAGCGCGACGGCCGTGTTCCAGGACCACACCGCGACCGGGAAGTTGAACGCGCTGATCACGCCGACCACGCCCATCGGGTGCCACGTCTCCATGAGGCGGTGGCCGGGCCGCTCCGACGGCATGGTGCGGCCGCCCACCTGGCGCGACAGCCCGACGGCGAAGTCGCAGATGTCGATCATCTCCTGGACCTCGCCCAGGGCCTCGCTGGTGATCTTGCCCGCCTCGATGGTGACGAGCTCCGCGAGGTCGGCCTTGTGCTCGGTGAGCAGCTCGCCGAGGCGCTTGACGACCTGCCCGCGCACCGGAGCCGGCACGGAGCGCCACGTGGTGAAGGCCTCGGCGGCCTCGCCGACGGCGATGGCGGCCTCGGCGGCACCGGCGCGGTGCAGCTCCAGCAGCGGCTGCCCGGACAGCGGCGACACGACGGGCAGGCCCGTCCCGGTGGGCACCGTGGCGCCCAGCCGCTCCAGCGCGGCCAGGGCGGCGTCGTGCAGCTCGGTCGTCAGCGGGCTGTGGGTGGTGGTGCTGGTCATCGCGGTGCTCCCGTTGTGCGGTGGGTGGTGGTGAGGGTGGCCGGGTCGACGCCGAGGGTCTCGGCGGCGGCGGTCAGGGACCTGGCCACCTGGTCGGCGTACAGGTCGAAGGGGTCGTTCAGCTCGCGCCCGAGCGCGCCCGCCATCCAGTCGGCGTCGCGGTCGGTGCCCTCCTGGCTGGCGTCCTTGGCGCCGTCGGACGTGAGGTTGGACTGGAAGATCCCGGCCGCCGAGCGCGGCAGGAAGTCCTCGTAGACGATCGGCTCGCGCACGACGCCGGTGCCGGACGGGTCCACCTCGTAGGTGAACCAGCCGAGCTCCTGGTCGGCCAGCGCGGCCTCGGTCGTGGGGAAGGTCTTCTGCCAGACGGCGCGGGCGAGCTGCTGGCGCTGCGCCTCGGCGAAGCCGGCGTCGCCGGCGCGAGCCGCGGCGGCGGCCTCGTCGATCTCGACCACCGCGGCGTCGTACGCGGCGCGGCCCGCGCGGGTCAGCGCGATGCCGCGGGCCTCGACCTCGCCGAACCGCACGCGCAGGGAGTCGCTGACGATCTCGCCGTCGGCCGTGCGGAAGGTCCGGGGCTCGGCGAGCGCGCGGAACGACGTCTGCCGCAGCAGCACGTCCGGGCCCTCCCAGCGGGGCGGGCCCTGGATCGCGTCGATCATCGTGATGCCGCGGGCCTCCATGCGCGCGTACAGGTCGTCGATGTCCAGCACGCGGGGCGTGAGGTGGTTGATGTGCGTGGAGGCGATGCCGCCGATGTCGGCGGCGACGGCGCTGACCGCCTCCAGCTCGCGGTACCAGGCCTGGTCCACGGGCTCGCGGGACAGCTCGAACGCCTCGGTCGCCAGCCGCAGGAACTCCGTGGCCTGGTCCCCGGGCAGGCCGCCGTCGGCCTCCGCGCGGTCCGCGAGGGCGAGCAGCTCGGGGCCGAACAGGGTGCGGGCGCCGAGGAAGTTCTCCAGGCGCTGCTCCAGGTCGGCCGTGAAGAAGCGGCGGTCGGCGGGCACCAGCATCGAGGTGAACACCCGGAAGGGGTTGCGGGCCAGCTCGGCCCGCTCGACCGGGCGGAACGCCGTGGAGATGACGGGCACGGAGCTGGAGGACGCGTCCCGCAGGTCGTAGAAGCCGACCGGCTGCATGCCCATCGCGCCGAAGACCCGGGCGACCTGCGCCATCTCGGTGGGGGTGCCCACCCGGATCGCGCCGTGCCGCTCCGCCGTGACGCGCGAGATGGAGCCGAGCCGTTCGGCGTCCGCCCCGTGCTGCGCCACGAAGTCGGCGTTGACCTCGTGCGACACGTCGAGCAGCGTGGTGTAGGCGGGAACCTCCTTGCCGTACATGTCCGAGAGGCTGCGCGCGAACGCGGCCCTCAGCTGCCAGGGCTCGAGGAACGTCGGTGCCGACATCGATCTCTCCTTGCCTTCAGATGATGTTCGCCTCGGGGCCTCGTCGCCCCGGGCGCGTGCTGCGAGCGTTCGTGGCGCTCGCCGTGGGTGGGGTGGGGTCGTCGTCGTCCGTCGCGAACCGGTCCGCGCCGAACCCGGACACGTCGATCCGCGGCGTGCGGCCGGCGTACAGGTCGCGCACCACCTCGCCCACGGCGGGGGCCTGGAGGAAACCGTGCCCGGAGAAGCCCGTGGCGTACAGCACGCGGCCGGGCACGCCGGTGGCCTCGCCGATCAGGGCGTTGTGGTCGGGCGTCATCTCGTAGAGCCCGGCCCAGCCGCGCGCGACGGGCACGTCGTCCAGCCCGGGCGCGCACGCGCCGATCGCGCCGCGCAGCAGCGGCAGCCAGCCCGGGTCGTAGGTGCGCTCGAACGCGATCGGCGTGGCCGGGTCCGCGATGCCGAGCAGCAGGCCGCCGGGCTCGGCGTTGTGGAAGTAGAACGTGGTGCCGTAGTCGATGGTGAACGGGATGCGGGGCGGCGCCGGGTCCAGCCGCGGCGTGAACCCGATCTGCCGCCGGTAGGGGTCGACCGGCAGGTCGAAGCCCGCCTTCGTGGCCAGGTCCCGGGTCCAGGCCCCGGTGCACAGCACGACGGCGCCGGTGCGCACGCGGCCCTGGCTGGTCCAGACGGCGACCACGGCGTCGCCCCGCGTCTCGACGTCGGTCACGGTGACGTGGGTGCGGACCGTGGCGCCGTGCCGCTCGGCGCCGTCCGCATAGCCTTCGACCACGGCCTTCGGGTGCGCGAACCCGTCGCGCGCGGCGTAGGCGGCCCCGGCGTAGCGGTCGGCGTCGACGTACGGGTTGAGCCGGCGGACCTCGTCGTGGCCGAGCATGCGGCTGGCCACGCCGCGCTCGTTCTGCATGGCCACGGACTCCTCGAACAGCGCGACGTCGTCGGCGGTCGGCAGGAGGAACAGGTAGCCGGGCTGCTGCAGCCCGATGTCCGCGCCGGGACGCGCGGCGAAGTCCTCGTACAGGTCCAGGCTGCGGTTGCCGAGGTCGACGTTGGCGGGGTCGGAGAACTGGGCGCGCACTCCCCCGATCGGCTTGCCCGAGCTGCCCGAGGCGAGCTCGTCGGCCTCCAGGAGGAGCACGTCGACGCCGTCCTCGGCCAGGTGGAACGCCACGGACGCGCCGAGCGCGCCGCCGCCGACCACGACGACGTCGGCGCGCGCGGGCAGCCGTCCCCGACGGTCCGCGGGGCGCCGTACTGAGGTCATGCACGCATCCTGCCACGGGCTCCGGCCGGAAATGGCCGACACCGGAATTGTTCTTGCGAGACGGGCCCGACCCGGGGGAATCAGGTGCCGATCGGGGCCTGCACCGTCGTCAGATCAGTGCGCCGCCGCGCGGCAGTCCGCGCACGTGCCCCACAGCTCGATCGTGTGCTCGATGTCGTCGAAGCCCTGGGCGGCGGCGACCTTCGAGGCCCAGGCCTCGACCGTCGGGCCGTCGATCTCGACGGTCCGGCCGCACATCCGGCACACCAGGTGGTGGTGGTGCTCGCGGCGGGCGCACCGGCGGTACAGGCTCTCGCCGTCCTCCGCGCGCAGGACGTCCACCTCGCTGGCCTCCGCGAGCGCCTGCAGGGCGCGGTACACGGTCGCCAGCCCCACGGACTCGCCCCGAGCGCGCAGCGCCTCGTGGAGCTGCTGGGCCGAGCGGAAGTCGGCGAGCTCGTCGAGCGCCTCGACGACAGCGGTGCGCTGGCGGGTCATGCGTGCGGTCATCAGCGGCACTCCTTCGCGGCGGCGGCCGCACGTTCGGTGGCGGCCGCGGGCAGGTCGACGTCGTCGGGCAGGTCGGGATGCGGGTCGTGCGCGGGGCGCCGTCGGCTCAGGAGCGGCGCCAGCAGGGAGACCACCGCGTACACGGCGATGGCCAGCACCACGATAGTGGCGCCGGGCGAGACGTTGTACCAGTAGGTGATGCTCAGGCCCGTCAGGCAGACGACCACGCCGACCACGCACGCGGTGAGCATGGTGCGCCCGAAGGCGTGGGTGACCTGCTGCGCGATGGCGACGGGCACGATCATGAGCGCGCTGACCAGCAGCAGCCCGACCACGCGCATGGCGACCGTCACGGTGAGGGCCGACACGACGGCCACCACGACGTTCAGCGCCCAGACCGGCAGGCCGGAGGCGATCGCGAACTCCTCGTCGTGGCTCACCGAGAAGAGCGCGTGCCGCAGGCCCACGCCGATCGCGAGGACCACGGCGGAGAGCACGACGGTGAGCCAGAGGTCGGCGTCGGACACCGTGGAGATCGAGCCGAACAGGTAGGTCATGAGGTTCCCGGAGGAGCCGCCGGCGATGCCGATGAGCAGCACGCCGCCCGCGATGCCGCCGTAGAACATGATGGCGAGCGCGAGGTCGCCCGACGTGCGGCCGCGGCGGCGGACCACCTCGATGAGCACCGAGCCGACCACCGCGGCGACCACGGCGCCGGGGATCGCGAGGGCGTCGTTCGGCGTGAGGCCCATGCCCGCGCCGACGAGCCAGCCCAGCGCGACGCCGGTCAGGGCGACGTGCCCGATGCCGTCACCGAGCAGGGAGAGCTTGCGCTGCACCAGGTAGGTGCCCACGACGGGCGCCGTGACGCCGACCAGGAGCGCGGCCAGGAGGGCCCGCTGCATGAACGGGTCGGTGAGCATGAGCGTGATCACGGGCGCACCTCCAGGTCGAAGGCCCTGGACTCGGCGGGGTCGAGGGAGTTGTCGTCGGCGTGCGGGTGCTGGTGGCGGTGCCCCGCACGGTCGTGGTCGTGCCGGGCCTGCGGCGGGGCGCCGTCGTGCACGACCTTGCCGTGCTTGAGCACGACGGCGCGCGTGACGAGCGGTTCGAGCTCGCCCAACTCGTGCAGCACCACGAGCACCGTGAGGCCGCCGTCGACCAGCCGCCGCATCGTGGTGGCGAACGCCTCCTGGCTGGCGACGTCCACGCCCGCGACGGGCTCGTCCAGCACGAGCAGGTCCGGCTCGCGGACCAGGGCGCGCGCGATGAGGATCCGCTGCTGCTGGCCGCCCGACAGGAGGTGCACCGGGTCGTGCACGCGGTCGGCGAGGCCCACCTGCTCGAGGGCCGCCGCGACCCGGTCGCGCCAGCCGCGCGGCAGGCTCAGGCGGCGCCCGTGCAGCAGACCCGAGGCGACGACCTCCTGGGCCGTCGACGGGATGCCGCCGCCCGCCCCGGCGCGCTGCGGCACGTAGCCGACGCGGTCCCAGTCGACCGTCCCGCCCCGGCCGGCGGCGCCGAGGGGCTCGCCGAGCAGCCGCACGGTGCCCTCGGACGGCACGTTGATGCCCACCAGCGACTTGACCAGCGTGGACTTGCCGGATCCGTTCGCGCCGAGCAGCGCGACGACCTCGCCGGGCTCGACCGTCAGGTCGATGCCGCGCAGGATGTGGCTCGCGCCCGCACGGAAGTGCAGGCCGCGCGCCTCGATCACGGGTTCGCTGCTCTCGGTCACCTGCTCAGTCTCCACCCGTCCGGTGTTCGTCATGCGCAGACCAGTCCCTCCTCGAGCGCGGCGAGGTTGGCCCGCATCACGGAGACGTAGTCGTCACCCGCGGCCGAGGCCTCCTCCGACAGACCCTCCAGCGGGTCCAGCACGGCCGTGTCCACGCCCAGGTCAGCGGCCAGGGTCTCGGTGACCTTGGGGCTCACCAGCGTCTCCGAGTACAGCGTCTTGACGCCGTTCTCCCTGACCACGGCGCCGATCTCGCGCAGGCGCGCCGGGGACGGCTCCGCCTCGGGGTCGAGCTCGGAGATGCCCACCTGCTCCAGCGCGTACCGGTCGGCGAGGTAGCCGAACGCCGCGTGGCTCGTCACCAGCGTCGCGCCCTGACAGGCGGCGAGGCCGTCCGCCATCTCCTGGTCCAGCCCGTCGAGCTGCTCGCCCAGCCGCAGGGCGCCGGCGGCGTACTCGTCGGCGTGCTCCGGGTCCACGGCGGACAGCTCGTCGGCGACGGCCTGCCCGACGGCGGCCAGCCGGCTCGGGTCCAGCCAGAAGTGCGGGTCGGTCGAGCCGTGGTCGTGCCCGTCGCCCTCCTCGGCGTGCTCCGCGTGCTCCTCCTCGGTCTCCTCCGCGTGCTCGACGAGCCCGGCGGCGTCCGCGGCGTCGACCACGTGCTCCGGCGCGCGGGACTCGACGCCCTCGTCGACGGCGGCCTGGAAGCCGGAGAGGTAGACCACCAGGTCTGCGGTGCCGATCTCGCGGACCTGCGCCGGCGACAGCTCCAGGTCGTGCGGCTCGGCGGCCGGCGGCGTGAGGTTGTCGACCGTGACCAGGTCCCCGCCGATCTGCTGCGCCACGTACTGGAGCGGGTAGAAGGACGCGAGCACGACGACGCCGTCGGACGCCCCGCCCGCACCGCCCGCCGCCTGGGTGGAGCAGCCCGCGAGGGTCGCCGCACCGGCGAGGACGAGGCTGGTCAGGGCGGCGCCGGTGGCGCGAGTCGAAGTCATGAGAACGATTCTCACGCTTGTTGAGAACGATTGTCAAAGATCGGGATCGAGAGGTCGGTCACGCGCTTTTTCGCGCGGGCTCCGACCGGCCCGGACGGTAGGCTGGGCGGACGTTACTTCCACCTGTTCCCCTGGAGAGATCCCTCGTGTCCGACAAGTCAGTGCGCTCTGCGCAGACCGCCAAGCTCGACGCCGTCGTCTCGCTCGCGAAGCGACGAGGTTTCGTCTTCCCGTCGGGCGAGATCTACGGCGGTACGCGCTCTGCGTGGGACTACGGACCCCTCGGCGTGGAGCTCAAGGAGAACATCAAGAAGCAGTGGTGGCGTGCGATGGTCACGAGCCGGGATGACATCGTCGGCCTCGACTCGTCGGTCATCCTGCCGCGCCAGGTGTGGGTGGCCTCCGGCCACGTCGGCGTGTTCACCGACCCGCTCACCGAGTGCCTCTCGTGTCACAAGCGGTTCCGCGAGGACCAGATGATCGAGGAGTTCGAGGAGAAGAAGGGCCGCGCCCCCGAGGGCGGCCTCGCCGAGATCGTCTGCTCCAACTGCGGTACCCGCGGCCAGTGGACCGAGCCCCGCGACTTCAACATGATGCTGAAGACGTACCTCGGCCCCGTCGAGGACGAGTCCGGCCTGCACTACCTGCGCCCCGAGACCGCGCAGGGCATCTTCGTGAACTTCGCCAACGTCGCCGCCGCGGCCCGCAAGAAGCCGCCGTTCGGCATCGGCCAGATCGGCAAGTCGTTCCGCAACGAGATCACGCCGGGCAACTTCATCTTCCGCACCCGCGAGTTCGAGCAGATGGAGATGGAGTTCTTCGTCAAGCCGGGCGAGGACGAGGAGTGGCACCAGTACTGGATCGACTACCGCACCGACTGGTACACGGACCTGGGCATCTCGGCCGACAACCTGCGGCACTACGAGCACCCCAAGGACAAGCTGTCGCACTACTCGACCCGCACCGTGGACATCGAGTACCGCTTCGGCTTCCAGGGCAGCGAGTGGGGTGAGCTCGAGGGCATCGCGAACCGCACGGACTTCGACCTGAAGACCCACACGGAGAGCTCGGGCAAGGACCTGGCGTACCGCGACCCGGTGACCAACGAGAAGTACTTCCCGTACGTCATCGAGCCCGCCGCCGGCCTGACCCGGTCGCTCATGGCCTTCCTCGTCGAGGCGTACGCCGAGGACGAGGCGCCGAACACCAAGGGCGGCGTCGACAAGCGCACGGTCCTGCGCCTGGACCCGCGCCTGGCCCCGATCAAGGCCGCGGTGCTGCCGCTGTCCAAGACGGCGGACCTGCTCCCGGCGTCCGAGAAGCTGGCCGCGGAGCTGCGCAAGTACTGGAACGTCGACTACGACGTGACCCAGGCGATCGGCAAGCGCTACCGCCGGCAGGACGAGATCGGCACGCCGTTCTGCATCACCGTCGACTTCGACACCCTCGACGACCAGGCCGTCACCATCCGGCACCGTGACACCATGCAGCAGGAGCGCGTCGCCCTGGACAAGGTCGTCAGCTACCTGGCGGGCCACCTCGTCGGCGCCTGACGCCCAGGCCCCTGACGCCTCGGGGCCTGAGCCCGGCTAACCACGCGCGTCCTGCGCCTGCTCCCGCAGCAGGCGCAGGACGCGCGCCGCGTCACGGTCCGTGGTGTCGATCTCGTGCAGCGGCTGCACCCGCAACGGCCCGTGCTCGCCGTTGTCGATCAGGACGTGCCGCGCGACGTCCTCGGCCGGCGCGAACCGAATCGGTGTCTCGTGGAAGAAGCCGTGCACCATGATCCAGCCGTCGGGACACTCGACCTCGATCAGGTCGTACACCTCCTGCGGCGTGCGGGGCCAGGCGGTCCCCACCCAGCCCGCCGGCCGAAAGCGGATCCGGTCGTGTCGGAGCTTGTCGGCGAGCCAGTCGGTCGTGCGCTCCGTGTTCGCGACGGCGACCTGAGGGTCGCCGGCGTCGACGGGCGCACCGAGCAGCGCTGCCGCCGCGAGCCCTTCGATCCGGAGGTCCAGGCCCACCAGGTCCTCGATCTGCTCGACCGCGAAGAAGACGCGATCGGCCAGGTCCGGATCGTGCCGGTGCTCGACGATCTGGCGGCGGATGTCCTCGTCGAGGGGCTCCAGCTCCAGCCGGACCTGCTTGCCCAGCGCGGCGAGGATCTCCCGCAGCGACCCGAAGCTGGGTGTCCGCACGCCTGCCTCGAGCTGGGAGATCGATGCCCGGGACCGGCCGACCCGGCGCCCGAGCTCCTCCTGCGTGAGCCGGGCCTCCTGGCGGGCCTCCTTGATCAGTGCGGCGAGATCCATCCCACGATCGTGTCAGCGATCGGGCCCGCGAGCCGGGCGGGGTCGACGCGCCTGTGGACAACCTCGATCCCGCAGGCGTCGGTCCGCTCGTGCCGCGTCCGGCGTGCCTCGTCCGGCGTGCCCTGTCCGGCGCGCCCTGTCCGGCGCGCCCTGTCCGGCCGGCTCGTCGCCGTGCACCGCCGGGGAAGACCTCTGTCAGCCAGGTGGGTAACGGAGATGTAGCAGTGCTAGCTCTGCGTTACGTACCTGGCTGGCAGAGGTCTTCCCCGGAGGTGCCCGCACGGCGCGGGGAGATCGTCCCGGCGTCGGTTCACCCGGGTGAGGTCGGCTCGAATCAGGTCATACCGTGCGGTGAGCGGGCTTGAGAACTCGTAGCGTGCCCCGTCCGGGGCGCCCCGAGTCATCGAAGAGGTTGGCCTCATGATCCGCCGCACCATCGTCGCCCTGGTGAGCGTGCTCGCGCTCGCTCTCACGGCGTCGGCCCCCGCGCAGGCAGCGACTGTCTACTCCACGAACGTGACGCTCGACGCGAAGCCCGAGCCGGTCGCGAAGAACAAGACGGTCACGCTCAAGGGGACGCTCAAGTACAAGAAGGACGGTCAGTGGCGCGCCCTGCCCACGACGAAGGTCCTGACCGTGACCTTCGACCCGTCCGGGCCGGACGAGCCGCGCAAGATCGGCCTCGTCCGGACCACGCGCACCGGCGCCTACACCTACAAGGCCACGGCGTCGCGCTCGGGCAAGTGGACGGTGAGGTACGCGGGCAAGGCGGGCTCCTTCCGGGCCGACTCCGCCGCGGACGCCGTCTGCGTGTACTCGGCCGGGCGGTGGCAGTGCCCCGTCTCGCCGACCAACCCCGACCTCGACTGCAAGGACATCGGCAAGACGGTCTGGGTCGGCACCAAGGACTACCACGCGCTCGACGCCGACAACGACGGCTGGGGCTGCGACTCGTACTCCTGATCTCCTGCCCGGCGGGTGCGCCCGGTCGTCCGAGCTCCGGTGACCGGGCGCACGTACCGACCATGCCGGACCGTGTGGAATGCTTAGGCAATGCTTACCTCACCTGCGGCTGCGCCCGCGGGACGCCGTGAGGGTGCGGAAGCCGTAGCCCAGCGTGCCCGACGTCGGACGTTCGCGTTGCTCACGGCGCTTGCCGCCCTGCTGCTCGTCGTCCTGGCGAGCCTCGCGCTCGGCGTCCGCGACATCAACCCGGCCGAGGTCTGGCGAGCGCTGACCGCACCCGTCGCCGGGTTCATGGACCACGACGTGGTGCTGGAGCAGCGCCTGCCCCGCACCATCGTGGGCCTGGCGGCGGGCGTCGCGCTCGGCACGGCGGGCACGCTGATCCAGGGCGTCACCCGCAACCCGATCGCCGACCCCGGCCTGCTGGGGCTGAACTCGGGAGCGTCGCTGGCGGTCGTGTGCGCGGTCTGGCTGCTGGGCATCACCTCGCCCCTCGGTTACGTCTGGTTCGCGTTCCTGGGGGCCGCCGTCGCGGCAGCGATCGTCTTCTCGGTGGGACGCGGCCAGCCGGTGCGGCTGGCGCTGGTCGGGGCCGCGGTGACCGCGCTGATCACACCGCTGATCACCCTGGTGCTGCTGCGCGACCAGCAGGCGTTCAACCTGTACCGGTTCTGGTCGGTCGGCTCCCTGACGGGCCGGGGCCTCGACACCGTCACGGCGCTGTGGCCGTTCATCGTGGTCGGCCTCGTGCTCGCGGCCGCGCTCGCGCACCGGCTCAACATGCTGGCCCTCGGGGACGACGTCGCCACGGCGCTCGGCCAGCGGGTCGGCACCACGCGCGCCCTCGCGGCCGTCGCGATCGTGCTGCTCGCGGGCACCGCGACGTCGCTCGCCGGGCCCATCGCGCTCGTCGGGCTCGTGGTGCCGCACGCGGCCCGGCGCCTCGTCGGCACGGACTACCGCTGGGTCATGGCGGTCGGCGCCCTCCTGGGCCCGGTGATGCTGCTGACCGCGGACGTCCTCGGCCGGCTGATCCTGCCCCGCTCCGAGCTCGAGGCCGGTGTGGTCGCGGCGCTCCTCGGCGCTCCGGTGCTCGTCGCCGTCGCGCGCAGCAGGAACGTGGTGGGGGCCTGATGTCCGCACCCGCTCCCGCCACCCCCACGCGGGTCACCGACACCACGGTCACCACCGTCGCCGACCTGCGCACCCTCCGCCGCCGCCGGCAGGCGCTTGTCGTGTCCGGGATGGTGCTCGTGGTGCTCGTCGCCGGGACCGCGGCGCTCCTGATGGGCGCGGCCGGCCTCACGCCGGGCCAGGCGATCTCCGGCGTGTTCGGCCTCGGCGACAAGGGCGACGTCTTCGTCGTCCAGAAGCTCCGTCTGCCCCGCATCGAGGCGGCCGTCGTGGTCGGTGTGGCGTTCGGCCTGGCCGGCGCCCTCTTCCAGTCGACCCTGCGCAACCCGCTCGCCTCCCCCGACATCCTTGGCATCTCCACCGGCGCCAGCCTCGGGGCCGTGATCGGTGTGCTCGTCCTGGGGCTGAGCGGCATGGCGCTGTCCGGCCTGGCGTTCGCCGGCGCGGGCGTCGTCGCGCTCGCGATCTGGCTGCTGGCGTGGCGCAAGGGCCTGCACTCGATCCGGTTCGTGCTGGTCGGCGTCGGGTTCGCGTACCTGGGCTCCTCGCTGATCGCCTGGGCCATGGCCCGGTCGCAGGAGCACGAGGCTGCGGCGGTCCTGATCTGGACCGTCGGCTCGGTGTCCGACGTCCGCGGCGAACAGCTCACGCTCGTCGCCGCCGGGACGCTCGTGCTGTGCGCCGCGGCCGCCGTCGTCTCGCGGACGCAGGGGCCGCTCGCCCTCGGCGACGACAACGCGCGCGCCCTGGGGGTGCACGTGGATGCCGCCCGGGTCGGTGCCCTGCTGCTGGCCGTCGCGCTCGTCGCGCTCGCGACCAGCGCCGCCGGCCCCATCGCGTTCGTCGCCCTGGTCGCGCCCGCCATCGCGCGCCGCCTGGTGAACGACGGCGGGGCCGCCCTCGTCGCTTCGGCCGCGACCGGGGCCGCCCTGACCCTGGCCGCCGACGTGATCGCGCAGCACGGGCTGCTCGGCGTCGCCGCCCCCGTCGGGATCGTCACGGGGCTCGTGGGCGCCCCCTACCTGCTGTGGCTGCTCGCCACGACCGAGAAGAGGAGCCGATGACCAACCTGCGCGCCGAGGGCGTCAGCCTGGGCTACGACGGCCTGAGGGTCATCGAGAACCTCGACCTGACACTGCCCGACGGCAAGATCACCGCCGTCGTCGGGCCGAACGCCTGCGGCAAGTCCACGCTGCTGCGCGGGCTGGCCCGCCTGCACCCGCTCGACGGCGGCCGCATCACGCTGGGCGGCGCCGACATCACGCAGATGCCGCGCAAGGAGCTGGCCCGCAAGATCGGCATGCTGCCACAGTCTTCCATCGCACCGGACGGCGTGCGGGTCGCCGAGCTGGTCAGCCGCGGCCGGTACCCGCACCAGGGCTGGTTCGGCCGCCACTCCTCCGACGACGACGCCGTGGTCACCACCGCGCTGGAGTCCACCGGCGTGGCCGAGCTCGCGGACCGGCCCGTCGCCGAGCTCTCGGGCGGGCAGCGGCAGCGCGTGTGGATCGCCATGGTGCTGGCGCAGCAGACCGACATCGTGCTGCTCGACGAGCCGACCACCTTCCTCGACGTGCGCCACCAGCTCGACCTGCTGGACCTGCTCACGGAGCTGAACCGGAACCAGGGGACCACGGTCGCGATGGTGCTGCACGAGCTCAACCTCGCCGCCCGGTATGCCGACCACCTGGTCGTGATGGCGGCCGGCCGGATCGTCGCGGAAGGGCTGCCGTCCGACGTGCTGACCCGCGAGGTGGTCGACGAGGCGTTCGGGCTGCGCGCCCAGGTCGTGCCCGACCCCGTGGCGGGCTCGCCGCTCGTGGTCCCGGTCGGGCGCTACCACTCGAAGTAGTGACGCCCGACGGGGGCGTGGCTTACCTCACTCGGACCTCCCTCAATTTCGCAACATCCCCGTGACCTATTGTGGTTAGGGTTACCTCATCTCGACCGGCGCCCGTCGGTCGTTCGACTGAACACCCCGGGAGAAACCGTGCGACCTCGCCGATCCCTCGCAGCGGCCGTCGGCCTCGTCGCCGCGTCCGCCCTCGCCCTCGCGGGCTGCGCGTCCGAAGAGCCGGCCGGCAGCGACGCGGCCACGCCGTCCGCCGGTGCCTCCGGCGCGACCGACGAGTTCCCCCTGACCATCGAGCACGCGCTCGGCGAGACCACCATCGAGGAGGCGCCCGAGCGCGTCGCCACCTGGGGCTGGGGCTCGACCGAGGCCGCGATCGCGGCGGGCGTCTTCCCGGTCGCCGTCGCCGAGCAGACCTGGACGGTCGGCGAGGGCAACCTCCTGCCGTGGGTCGAGGAGGCCTACGACGAGGCGGGCGTGGAGCACCCCACCGTGCTGACCGACGCCGAGGCCGGCGCGACCGTGCCCTACGAGGAGTTCGCGGCCGCCGAGCCCGACGTCATCATCGCGACGTACTCGGGCCTCACGCAGGAGCAGTACGACCTGCTCAGCGAGATCGCCCCGACCGTCGCCTACCCGGAGACGGCCTGGCAGACGCCGTGGGACGAGATCATCACCGCCACGGACGCCGCCCTGGGCCGCAGCGCCGCCGGTGAGGCCAAGGTCCAGGAGATCAACGACTACCTGGCCGAGCAGGCCGAGGCGCACCCCGAGTTCGCGGGCAAGACGGTCGCCGCGATCGTCGACTCGCCCGACGAGGGCCTGATCTACGTGTACCGGGCCGGCGACCCGCGCGCCGGGTTCCTGGAGGGCCTCGGCTTCGAGACCGCCCCGGCCGTCGAGGAGCTCGCGCCGGACGACGGCTCGTTCTTCTACACGCTGTCGTACGAGGAGCTGGACAAGCTCGAGTCCGACCTGGTGGTGGCCTACACGTACACCGAGGAGGAGGCCGCGGCGCTCCCCGACAAGAAGGAGCTCCAGGCCCTGCCCGCCGTCAAGAACGGCATGGTGGCACAGCAGGTCGGCACCGTCGCGGTCTCGGCCGTCTCGCCGCCCACGGCCCTCTCGGTCGAGTACCCCGAGGGCATGCCCCTGCTGATCGACTCGCTGGCCGAGACGCTCGGCTGACGATCCGCCGAGTGCGGGGCTTCTGTGGGGCCGACACCCCACAGAAGCCCCGCACTCGTCACTTCCCGGTGTCGGGCTTGTCGAGCGCCCCGCCGTACCGCCGGTCGCGCTTCGCGTACTCCTCGACGGCGTGCCAGAGGTGCCGGCGGTCGACGTCGGGCCAGGGCTCGTCGAGGAACACCATCTCGGCGTACGCCGCCTGCCACAGCATGAAGTTGGACGTGCGCTGCTCGCCGGACGAGCGCAGGAACAGGTCCACGTCGGGCACGTCGGGCAGGTACAGGTACTTCTGCACCGTCTTCTCGTTGATGCGCCTCGGGTCCAGCCTGCCCGCGGCGGCGTCCCGGGCCATGGCCGCGGCCGCATCGGCCAGCTCGGCCCGGCTGCCGTAGTTGACGCACATCGTCAGCGTGCAGAGGTCGTTGTCCTTGGTGCGCTCCTCGGCCTCGAGCAGCACGTCGATCACGGACTTCCACAGCTTCGGACGGCGTCCGGCCCACCGGATCCGCACGCCCCACGACGCCATGACGTCGCACTGGCGCTTCATGACCTCGTGCGTGAAGTTCATCAGGAAGCGCACCTCCTCGGGCGAGCGCTTCCAGTTCTCCGTGCTGAACGCGTACGCCGAGACGTACTCGACGCCCACGTCGACGGCCCCCGCCACGACGTCGAGCAGCGAGTTCTCGCCCGCCCGGTGCCCCTCGATCCGCGGCAGGCCGCGCGCGTTGGCCCAGCGCCCGTTGCCGTCCATGACGACGGCGACGTGGCGCGGCAGGAACTCCTTGGGGATCCGCGGGGCCTGCTCGCCGGACGGGTGCGGGAACGGCTTGACCAGCTCCCGGTTCGCGTTCCGGGCCATCAGCGCTCCACCATCTTCAACGATCGCAACGTTCTCTCCAGGTAGTACTGGCCGTAGGCGGCGACGATGCCGCTCGCCTCCTTGCGGTGCCGCGCGTCGGACGCGTCGGCGGTCGCCCAGTCGCCCGCGAGCAGCGAGGACAGCAGGGCGAAGGTCTCGGGCGCGGGGGCGGTGGAGCCCGGCGGCCGACAGCGCGGGCAGACGGCGCCGCCCTGCGCCACGTTGAACGAGTGGTGCGGCCCGGGCTCGCCGCAGCGCGCGCAGTCCTCGAACGACGGCGCCCAGCCGGCCACCGCGAGGGCCCGCAGCAGGTACGAGTCCAGCACCAGGCCGGCGTCGTGGTGCCGCTCGGACAGCGCCCGCAGGCCCCCGGCGAGCAGCCAGTACTGCTGCACCGCCGGCTCGTTCTCCTGCGCGACCAGCCGGTCGGCGGCCTCCAGCATCACCGTGCCGGACGTGTACAGGCCGTAGTCCTCGCAGATGGAGCGGGCGTAGGCCCCGATGGTCTCGACCTGCGTCACCGTGTCCAGCCCCATGCCCGGCCGCGGGTTACGACCCGTGTGGAGCTGCACGTCGACCGCCATGAACGGCTCCAGACGCGCCCCGAACTTGGACGACGTGCGCCGCACGCCCTTGCCCACCCCGCGCACCTTGCCGTGCTCGCGCGTCAGGAACGTGACGATGCGGTCCGCCTCGCCCAGCTTCTGGGTGCGCAGCACGATCGCGTCGTCTCGGTACAGGGGCACAGAGCCATTCTGCCCCCAGTCACCGACACTCAGGCACGCTCGACGAACCGGGTCCCGTCCGGCGTCAGCTCCGGCTCCCACACGAACCGGTGGATCACGTGCTTCTCCAGGATCCAGCGCGCCAGCAGTGCGACGCCGCCCCAGATCACGAAGAGCAGGAGGGTCTGGAGGAAGTTGATGCTGATCTTGTCGAAACCGGTCAGTGCCAGCGTGGGGATCAGGAAGATCAGGCCGAGGAACGCGGGCAGGAGCTGGATGCCGACCCACTGCACCACCGAGAGCATGTCGACCCGGCGCTCGGCCACCACGCCGTGGTAGTCCATCACGTTGACCACGTGGTCGGCGCGCCACTTGGCGACGTGCCGGGCGACCGTCCACTGCGCGTCCCGCGCCTCCAGGGCGGCGCTGCCCGTCGGCAGCCAGATCCCGAGGATCTGGTGGATCTCGGCGGGCGTCAGGTACCCCTTGTCAAGGATCGCCAGGCTGTGCACGGGCGGCTGCCGGGTGTTGGTCGGCAGCACCAGGGCGGCCAGGAACAGCAGCACGCCGCCGGTCCCGAGCAGGCCCACCAGCGCGTCCGGGAGCCACGGCAGGAGCAGTGTCGCGGTGGCGAACGCCAGGGCGCCGAGCAGTGCGCAGACGATGCGGTTCTTCATGGTCATGGTAGGTAGGACTTTACCGGCATCTCGTGGGTCACCGGAGCGATAAGTCCGTTTCGAGACCTAAGTTCTGGGTGCCGGGCGCACCTCAGAAGAAGAGCGTGTCCCGGCGGTCCAGCGGCCGGGAGACGAGCCACCAGGCGGCCACCTGCAACGCCAGGATCAGCGGGAGCACCACCAGCGCGACGATCCCGAGCCCCGCCATCGTCTCCTCCGAGACCGCGCCGCCGACCAGCCGCGGCCACGCCGCGATCGCCGTGCCGACCACGGGGGCCGCGATCATCACCGAGGTGACGACCACCGGCAGCGGGCCCGTGCGGCGCAGCCGCCACGCGACCACGGCGTCCCCGTGCAGGCGCGTCACGACCACCGCCGCGACGCCCAGCGCCAGCGCGACCAGGCCGCTCCCCCAGGCCACGCCGAGCAGCGCGCCCCAGCTCCCGGCCAGCGCGATGCTCGCGACCACCAGCACCACGTCCCACACGTCCCGCCACACGTTGCCCGGGCGGCGGCTGCGCAGCCAGATCCCGGCGTCGCGCAGCGCCCAGGACGCGACAAGCACGATCGCCACGGGGTACCCGACGGCCAGCAGGTCGGCCTCGGCGTGCGGGAAGACGCCGATCAGCACCCCGAGCGCCGCCACCAGCCACACCTCGCCCGGCAGCAGCAGCGGGCCGACGGCCCCGAGCACCACCCGGCGCTGCGCCGGTTCGCGGCGCTTGTCCTTGCCGTCCGGACCGCGGTCCTGCAGCAGGGTGGCGCCCGCGCCCTGGACGGCGCCGTCGAGCACCACCCAGCCGACCAGCAGCACGGTCAGGAGCACGGCCCACGCCGCCGCGTTCATCGGGCGCCCTCCGGCGCCGGACCGCCGCCGGACGCGCCGCCCGCCCCGTCGTCGGGCGCCCCGAACCGGAGCAGCACCTCGTCGCCCGCGCCGTCGTCCCGCAGGACGTCGGCCGCGGCGGCGCCCAGCACGAGCCGGTCGGTCCCCGCGCGGGCCAGCCGGCCCAGCACCCACCAGTCGAGCACGGCGAGCGTGACCATGAGGCCCACGAGCAGCACGAGCGAGGCCAGGACCGCGCGGGCGGACTGGTCGGAGGTGACCTCGTCGACCCGCAGCACACCCTGCACGACCCACGGCTGCCGCCCCAGCTCGCGCACGAGCCAGCCCGCGAGCGCCACGACGAACGGCAGGGGCAGCAGGACCGTGAGCACCACGTAGAGGCCGCGGCGGCCGCGCATGCGGAACAGGGCGGCCCCGATGAGCAGGAAGGGGAGCACGAGTGCGCCGAGGAAGACGAGGTCGGCGCTGCGCATCATGACCTCGAGGAGCACGCCGACGGCGGCGTCCTGGCCGAAGCCTCCCTCGATGTAGCCGAACTGGGCGTAGCCGAAGGCCTGCACGAGCAGCACGCCGACCACGCCGGTCCAGATGCCTGCCCGCATGGAGTGCCGCCACAGGTCCTCGTCGGGGCCGGTCGGCTGCCGTTGTCCGCCGCCGACGCGCCGCAGGTGCCACGCGGCGACGCCGACGAGCACGAACCCGCCGGCCATGAGGCAGGCGCCGACCACGTGCAGGCCGGACAGGAGCGCCGCGGGGTTGGTGACCAGGGCGCCGACGTCGGTGATGCGGGCGACCTGTGCGCCGGCGGGGCCCTCCAGCACGTACCCGAGGGGGTTGCGCAGGAACCCGTTGGCCACCATCACGGCGAAGGCCGAGGCGTACCCGGTGACGACGACGGCCCAGAAGATCGCGGCGTGCAGCCCGCGCGGGAACAGGTGCCAGCCGAACACCCACAGGCCCAGCAGGGTGGACTCCAGGAAGAACGCGACAAGGGTCTCCACGGCCAGCGGCGCGCCGAAGACCTCGCCGGCGACGTCGAGCAGGCCCGGGAAGTGCAGGCCGAACTGGAGCTCCAGGACGATGCCGGCGGCGATGCCGAGCGCGTAGTTGACGAGGTAGATCTGCCCCCAGAACCGGGTCGCGCGCTCGAAGACGACGGCGCGGTCGCCCGTGGCGCGGGCCCAGCGCGTGTTGAAGATCGCCACGACCGGGCCGAGCCCGAGCGTGAGCAGCACGAAGAGGAAGTGCACAGCGGCCAGCAGCGCGAACTGCAGGCGGGCGAGTTCCGTGGCCTCCACGTTCCCGAGACTACGTAGCCGAACCGGTCGCGGCGACAGGATTCGGGCAGGACCGGGGAAAGGTCAGGGATGACCCCTAGCCCGCGGTGGGGCCGGCCCTACCTCCGGTCGACGTCGTCGCCGCCGCCCAGGTCGGTGCAGTCGATGCCGACGGCGCCGTGCGCCCGCAGGTACTGCCCGGCCCCGGCGTCCCCGCGCACCGTGCCGGCGAGCGCCGCCCAGTGCTCGCGGCCCAGCAGGACGGGGTGCCCGGGGCGGCCGTCGTAGGTGGCGCGGGCGAGCGCGTGACGGGCGGCGTCGGGCTCGCCGAACGGCTTCAGCACGCGGCGCACGGAGTCGGCGCGGAGGCCGGGCAGGTCCACGAGGGAGACGACGGCGGCGTCCGCCCCCGTCTCCTGGGCGGAGGCGAGGCCGGTGCGCAGGGAGGCCGCGATGCCGCTCTCCCAGTCGTCGGCGACCACGGGCGTCGCGTCGGCGCGCGCCAGCCGCTCGGCCTCGTCGGCCCGCGCGCCGAGCACGACGACCACGTCGGCGCACCCGCCGTCGACCAGCGCCTGGCAGGCCAGCTCGAGCCACGGCGTGCCGCCGTCGGCCCGGGCGAGCGCCTTGGGCATCCCGAACCGGGTGCCGGCGCCGGCCGCGAGCACGATGCCGACCGCCGTGGTGCCGTACCTGCCGTCCATGGATCAGCTCCGTCCGTATCGGGCGAGGACGAACGACTCGATGATCTGCGCCGCCAGGTAGAGCACGAGCGACGCAAGCGTGACCACCAGGACGCACGCCCACACGAGGTTGTTCTCGGACCGTCCTACCGCGTTGACCACCATGCTGCCGATCCCCTCGCCGGTGATCAGCCACTCCGCCAGCAGCGCGCCCGTGATGGCGCCGGGCACGGAGATCCGGACCGACGCGAACAGCGCGGGCAGCGCCGAGGGGAAGGCGACCCGGAACAGCAGGGCCACCGGCCCGCCACCGTACACGTGCACGACGTCGGTCAGCTGCGCGGACACGGAGCGCAGGCCCTGCACGATGTTCACGAGCGCGGGGAACAGCACCACGATGCCGGAGACCACCGCCACTCGCACCACCTCGTCGGTGAACAGCAGGCGGATGATCGGGGTCAGCGCGATGAGCGGCACGGCGCGCAGGATCAGGGCGACCGGCATGACGGCGGTCTCCACGGGCCGGGACAGCACGATGAGGGCCGCCGCGAGCGTCGCGGCGAGCATGCCCGCGACGAAACCGATGGCGGCGTCGCCGAGCGTGACCCCGAGCGCGGTGCCGAGCTGCGCGCGGGTGGTCGCGGCGTCGTCGGCCGTGACCAGGAACTCGTAGACCTCGGCGGGGCCCTTGGCCACGAACGTGTTGTCGACCAGCGCCACGGAGGCGACCCAGACGACCGTGAGGACGGCGGCCATGAGCAGCGCCGTGGCCACCGCCCGGCCGAGCCCGGCCGCGAGCGCCCGTCCGGCGCCCCCGCGGCGGACCGGACCTGTCGAGACCCCGCTCATCGTCGTCCTCCTCCGGTCGACCACGGCACCGCGACCCGGCCCAGCAGGCCGAACGCGGCGTATCCGATGCCCGCCACCAGGGCGCAGGCGAACATGATGCCCCAGGCGCGCTCCACCATGAGGCCCTGGCCGGCGGCGATGAGCGCGGGCCCGACGCCGCGGTCGACGCCACCGATGTACTCACCCAGGATCGCCCCGAGGAACGCGGCCGGGGCGGCGATCTTGCACGCGCTGACGATCTCCGGCAGCGCGGACACGAGCTGCACCGTGACGAGCTGGCGCCAGCGGCCGCCGCCGTAGACGTGCACCACGTCGAGCGCGGCGGGGTCCGCGGACCGGAAGCCGAGCACGGCCCCGACGACGGTCGTGAAGAACACCGACAGGGCCGCCAGGACGACCGCCGTGGGCGACGGCTCGCCCGGGTCCGGCGGGCCCAGCACGATGTACAGGATCGGCAGGATCGCGATGGTCGGCACGCAGTAGCTGATGACCGCGATCTGCGAGATCACGGGTTCCAGCCGCGGCGTGAGCAGCACGAGCGCCGCGAGCACGAGCGCCAGGCCGTTGCCCCACGCGAACCCGATCAGCGCCTCGACCACGGTGCCGCCGAAGTTGGTCGCGTAGAACGCCCAGCCGTCGGCGGCGTACTGGCGCAGCACGCCGGGCGGCGTCGGCATGGACGAACCGTCGAAGACGGTGACGGCGAGCAGCCACCACAGCGCCACCAGCCCGGCCAGGCCCGCCGCCCCACCGAGCCAGGTGCGGGCGCGGTCAGGCATCGGGGTCCGCCGTGAACAACAGCTCCGAGGCCTGGTCGTGCAGCGCATGGAACTCCGGCGTGCGCATCATCTCCGGCAGGCGCGGGCGCGGCAGGTCCACCTCGATGACCTCCTTGATCCGGCCCGGCCGCGGGCTCATGACCGCCACCTGGTCGGAGAGGAAGATCGCCTCCGAGATGCCGTGCGTGACCATGAGGGTGGTGGCCGGCTTCTCGGTCCAGATCCGCAGCAGCTCCAGGTTCAGCCGCTGGCGGGTCATGTCGTCCAGCGCCCCGAACGGCTCGTCGAGCAGCAGCACCGACGGCTTGACCACCAGGGCGCGCGCGATCGAGACCCGCTGGCGCATGCCGCCCGAGAGCTGCCCGGGCCGCGCCTTCTCGAAACCGCTCAGGCCCACCAGCCGGATGAGCTCGGCCACCAGCTCGTGGTCCACGGGCTGCCCCGAGACCTGGAACGGCAGGCGCAGGTTGGACTCGACCGACCGCCACGGCAGCAGCGCGGCGTCCTGGAACGCGATGCCGAGCTCGTGGCCGGCCCGCAGGCGCGCCGGGTCCTTGCCGTCCACCTTCGCGGTGCCCGACGTCGGCGCCTCCAGGCCCGCGAGGATCCGCAGGATCGTGGACTTGCCGCAGCCGCTCGGGCCCAGCAGGGACAGGAAGCTGCCCTGGTCGGTGTGCAGCGTGACGTCGTCGAGGGCGGTCACGGTGCGGCGGCCGGAGCCGAACGACTTGGACAGGTGCTCGATGTGCAGGCCGGTGCCGGCCCCGCCCTCCGGGGCGGGACCGGCACCGGTCGGGACCTGCGTGACGGACTGGTCGACCACGGTCAGCCCTTGAGCTCGGGCTGCTCGTCGAGCAGCTCCTGCAGGAGCGACAGGTCGAACACGTCCTCCTGGGTGGCGTCGATCCCGGCCGCCTCGAACGTGGCCATGTTCTGCGCCAGCAGCTCGTCGCTGATCGTGAAGATGCCGTTCTCGGCCGTCTCGTCGGTGTTGATCAGCTCCTCGCACTGGATGGTGTTCTGCTCCACCTCCTTGGCCAGGTCGAGGTCCTGGTCCGCGCCGTACTCCTCGACGGCCAGCCGCGCGCCCTCCTCCAGGTCGGCGCAGGCGTCGGTCCAGCCCTTGATCTCGGCCTCGAGGAACGCCTTGACCGCCTCAGGACGCTCGGCGATGGTCTCGTCGGTGGCGATGACCGACTCGGCCACGAACGGCAGGCCGTTGTCCGCGAACAGCAGGTTGGTCACCTCCTCGCCCTGCGAGGAGACGATGATCGACTCGTTGGTCACGTACGCGAGGAACCCGTCGACCTCGCCGTTGACCAGGGGCTGCGGGTCGTACTGCACCGGCACGATCTCGACGTCGTCCTCGGTGAGGCCGTTGGCCGCCAGGAGCGCGGCGAACAGCAGGCCGTTGCCGCCGTCCTGCACGCCGATCTTCTTGCCCTTGAGGTCCTCGACGGTCTCGATGTTCGCGCCGTCCTTGAGGGACAGGATCGTGAACGGGTTCTTCTGGAACGTGGTGCCGACGATCTTGATCGGCGCGTCCTCGTTGGCCACGACCTGGCCCACGGTGACGGCGTTGGTGAGGCCGAAGTCGGCCTTGCCGGAGGCCACCAGGTTCTCCGTCGCGCCGGGACCCGCGTTGAACGTGACGTCGCCGAAGCCGGCGTCCGCGTAGTAGCCCTTGCTGTCCGCCATGAACTCGCCGGCGAACTCGGCGTTCTTGATCCAGGAGAGCTGGACCGTGAGGTCCCCCAGGCCCTCCCCCTCGGCGGGGGCGTCGTCGCCGGAACCACAGGCCGCGAGAGCGAGCGAGGCGGCGGCCGCGACGGCCGTCAGGCGCAGCGCGCGCCCAGGACGGGAAAGCATCATGAGTGGTTCTCCTGTTGTGCTGGGTGAGCGGAACGAAACCCGCGTTTCCGATGCCCAGGACGCTAGAGACCTGCGGTTTCACGCCTCACGTCGGCCGGTTACACGGCCGTTAAAACGTGCCCCCGCGCCGGGTGAACCGTTCCGCGCACCTCAGTACGGGACGCGCGTGGTGTGCTCGCGCCAGGCCTCGAAGGGCTCCCCGGCCCGCTCGATCCGGTGCTCGACGACGGGGTTGGGCCACGTCGACCGGTCGCGGTCGAGCAGCTCGTAGAACTCGCGGTCGTCGAAGCCCGCCCGCTCGGCGTCGTGCCGGTCCGCGGCGAACACCACGCGGTCCACCCGCGCCCACAGGGCCGCCGACAGGCACAGCGGGCACGGCTCGCACGAGGCGTACAGGGTGGTCCCGGCCAGCGAGAACGTGCCGAGCTCCTGGCAGGCTGCCCGGATCGCCACCACCTCGGCGTGCGCGGTGGGGTCGAGGTCCCGGGTCACGCGGTTGCCGGCGGCCGCGACCTCGGCGCCCGCCCGCACGACGACGGCCCCGAAGGGGCCACCGCCGTCGGCCACGTTCCGGGACGCGACCTCGACGGCGCGGGCGAGCCACGCGGCGTCCTCGGGGCTGACGGAGGCGCGGGACGGTGTGCCGGAGGTCTGACGAGGGCTGGTCACCCTTCGATGCTCGCACTGCTGCGTTTCAACGGCGTTCCCAGGACGTCACCTGGTCGAAACGTCTGTTTCGCCCCACCCCTTAGCCGCGGGCGGCCGGCCGCTAGCGTTGCCGCATGGACACCGCCGCCGTCTACGCGCAGTTCGCCGGGAGCCAGGCGCGCAACGGCGGCTCCCCCACCTACGAGGACTGGGCGCTGGGCGTCGCCACCGACCCCGAGGTGTGCGCGCTGCTCGACACGCTGCCGGAGCCGAAGCGGCAGCCCAACCTGCTGTTCGCGGCGGCGCGGCTGGTGGGGGCACCGGCAGGCGGCTGGGCCGGGGTGCGGTCCTGGCTGCCGGCCGCCTGGCCCGACGTCGAGCGCGAGATGCGGACCAGGGCCACGCAGACCAACGAGCCCCGGCGCTGTGCCACCCTCCTGCCCACCCTCGCCGCGATCGACGGCCCGGTCGCGCTCGTCGAGGTGGGCGCGTCCGCCGGGTTGTGCCTCTATCCCGACCAGTACTCCTACCTGTACACGTCGCCCGACGGCGGCCGCACCCGGCTCGACCCCGCCGACGGACCGAGCGAGGTACTGCTCCCGTGCGACATCGAGGGGCCGGTCCCCGCCCGCATGCCCAGTACCGTCACGGGGCCGGTCCCCGCCCGGCTGCCCGATGTCGTGTGGCGCGCCGGCATCGACCTCAACCCGCTGGACGTGCGCGACCCGGACGACCTGGCCTGGCTGGAGGCACTCGTCTGGCCCGAGCACGCCGACCGCGTCGAGACGCTGCGCGCGGCCGCCCGGGTGGTCGCGGCCGACCCGCCGCGCCTGGTCCGGGGCGACCTGCTGAGCGGCGTCGCCGACCTGGTCGCCGCCGCGCCGGCCGAGGCCACCGTGGTGGTGCAGAACTCGGCGGTGCTCTACTACCTGACCCCTGCCGAGCTGGCGGAGTTCACCGGCACCATGGAGCGTCTGCGGCGCACGCGCGGCGTCGTCTGGCTGAGCAACGAGGGGTGGACCGTGCTGCCCGACGTCGCGGCCCGACTCCCCGCGGGCGCCGAGCCGCAGTTCATCCTGGCCCGGGACGGCGCGCCTGTGGCGCTCACCGACCCGCACGGCCGGTCGGTACGGCTGCTGTAGCAGCCGAGGGGTGCGGGCCGAGCAGGCGCCACAGCCGGTCGGGCTGCATCGGCAGGTCGCGCGGGCGCACGCCGGTGGCGTCGGCGATCGCGTTCGCCAGGGCCGGGGCCACCGGGTTGTACGGGGCCTCGCTCATCGACTTCGCGCCACGCGGCCCGAGGCGGTCGACCGTGTCGGCGAACAGCACCTCGGTGTGCGGGACGTCCGCGACCTGCGGCACCCGGTAGTGCCGCAGCCGGTCGGTCACGACCACGCCGTCGCGCACCACCAGGCGCTCGGTCAGCGCCGTGCCGAGCGCCTGGGCCACCCCGCCCTCGATCTGCCCGCGCAGCTGTTCCGGGTTGATCACCACCCCGGCGTCGGCCGCCTGCACCGACTGGAGGATCCGCACCACCCCGGTCTCGCGCTGCACGGCCACCCGGAACCCGTGCACGTTGAACGCCACGGACCGCGGCGACCCGTCGTGCGTGGCCTCGGCCGACATCCCCACCCGTTGAGTGCTGGATATTCGCCCTTCCGAATCGTGACGAGAGGGCGAATACCCAGCACTCAACGAGGCGAGGTTCGCGGCGAGCGCGCGGGCGGCGCGGGCGACGGCCAAGCCGGCCACCACCGAGCCGGCCGAGCCGAAGGCGCCCGTGTCGTAGCCGGACGTCGCCGTGTCCGACGGGCGCACGCGCACCCGGTCGACCGGCACGCCCAGCTCCGTGGCCGCGAGCTGGGCGTGCACCGTCGTGGTGCCGTTGCCGAACTCGGCGGTGCCGACGTCGACCACGAAGTCGCCGTCGGCCGCGACCGTGACCCGGACATGCGTGTGGTGCCCGCGCGGCGGGATGGTCGCGATCATCGCGAGCGCCACCCCGCGCCCCTCGGTCCAGCCGTCCGGGGCCGCCTCGCCCCGGCCCGAGGCCAGCGCGTCCTCGACGAGGTCGAGGCACTGGTCCAGCCCGTACGACCCGTACTCCAGGTCGCCGTCCACCGGCTGCCCGACGACGAACGGGTCGCCGGGGCGGATCACGTTGTGACGGCGCATCTCGACCGGGTCGACGCCGAGCCGCGCCGCGAGCTCGTCGAGCGCGCCCTCGATCGCGAACTGCACCTGCCCCAGCCCGTACCCGCGGAACGCCCCGGACGGCACGTTGTTCGTGTAGACCGACTCGGCGTCCACGCGCTTGTTCGGGGCCCGGTACACGGCCATGGACTCGTGCACGCCGTGGAACAGGACGCCCGGGGCGTGGTTGCCGTAGGCGCCGGTGTCGGCCAGGACGTCGATCGCGAGCGCCGTCAGCTCGCCGGCCGCCGACGCCCCGGCACGCACCGTGACGCGGAACGGGTGCCGGCACGGCACCGTCGTGAACTGCTGCTCGCGGGTGAGCTCCCACTGCACGGGCCGCCCGGTGCGCAGGGTCGCGAGCGCCACGACGTCCTCGACGAGCAGCTCCTGCTTGCCTCCGAACCCGCCGCCCACCCGCCCGGCGACGACGCGCACCCGGTCCTGCGGCAGGTCCAGGAGGCGGGCGAGCTCGTCGCGCACGAGGAACGGCACCTGGGTGGAGGTGCGCACGTGCAGCACAGGGCCGCCCGGGCGGTGCGCCTCGGCGCCGTCCGCCTCAGCACCGCCCGGCGCCGGCTCCAGCCAGGCCCGGGCGCCGTGCGTCTCCAGCGCCACGTGGTTGACGCGGCCCGTGGTCCAGGTGCCGGTCACCGTCGCGGCCGACGTCGCGAGCGCCGCCTCGACGCCGTCCTGCCCGGGTTCGGCGTACTCCTCGTGGATCTGCACGACGACGTTGCGGCTCGCCTCCGCGACGCGATGCTCGGCGGGCGTCTTGTCCGCGTGCAGCAGGGGCGCGCCCGGACTCCGCGCGGCCTCGGGCTCGAACACGGCGGGCAGCACCTCGTACTCGACCGCCACCAGGTCGAGCGCCGCACGCGCCTGCCGGGGCGTCTCGGCGACGGCGACGGCCACCCGCTGGCCCACGAACCGCAGCACGGGGTCGAGGATCCGGGTGTCGTCGGGGTCGTCGAGCCGGTTCTGGTGCCGGCCGGTCGAGTAGAGCGTGCCGGGCACGTCGTGGTGGGTGAGCACCAGGTGCACGCCGGGCGCGTCCCGGGCCGCCGTGGCGTCGATGCGCGTGATCCGGGCGTGCGGGTGCGGGCTGCCGAGCACGGCCACGTGCAGCATCCCGGCCGGCTCGGGCTCGTCCAGGGTGTAGGGCTCGCGGCCGCGCACCACGCGGGCGGCGGCCGGCGCGACGACGGCGCGGCCGAACGCCTCCCCCGGCTCCGCCACCTCGGTGTTCACGTGCCCGGCGAGCGCGTCGCGGATCGACCGGTACCCGGTGCAGCGGCAGAGGTTGCCCTTGAGCAGCTCGTCGGTCGAGCCGCGCTCCGGCGTCCCCGCGACCGTGCACACCATGCCGGCCGTGCAGAACCCGCACTGGAACCCGGCGGCCTGGACGAACGCGCGCTGCACGGGGTGCAGCTCCTCGGCGTCGGCGTCCGGGTCCCCGCCCGGCCCGAACCGGCCGAGCCCGTTCGCGGTGACCACCTCGGCGTCGGCGGCCCGGTGCGCGGGCACCAGGCACGACTGCACCGGCGCGCCGTCGAGCAGCACGGTGCACGCGCCGCAGTCGCCCGCGTCGCAGCCCTTCTTCACGGACGTGGTCCCCTGCTCCCGGAGGTACGTGCGCAGGCACTGGCCCGGCCGGGGCTCGGCCGTGACGTCGGCGCCGTCGACCCTCATGCCGTACCGCCCAGCTCGTCGAGTGCCTCGTGCGCCAGGCGCCGGGTCATCGCGGCCCGCCAGTCGGCACTGCCGTGGGTGTCCTCGTACCAGTCGTCGGCGACGTCGATCGAGTCGATCCAGCGGTCCAGCGCCTCGTGGTCACCCGCGTGGACAGGCTGCGCATGCGGCACGGGCACCGACGCCGTCACGACGAGCAGCACCCGGCCCGGCCCGTCGCCGTCCGGCAGCGCCCTCCCCGTCACCATGGCCGCCGTCCGGCCGGTCGGGGTGAGCGACGCCCGCCGGAACACCGCCCGCGCCCCGAGCGCGAGACCGGGCACCCGCACCTCGCGGAGCACCTCGCCCGGGGCCAGGCCGACCCGGCCGGCGCCCGTGACCAGGTCGGCGACGGGCAGCTCCCGGGACCCGCCGTCCGGCGTCCAGATGACCGCCCGGGCGTCGAGTGCCACGAACAGCCCGACCATCGACCCGGCCGGCAGGCCCAGCGCCAGGTTGCCGCCGACCGTCGCGGTCCGGGCCACCTTCGCCGACAGCGACAGCGCCGAGACGCACTCCCCGACGATCCCGAGCCCGCGGTACGGTCCCGCGCCCGCCGCCCCGGCGGCGCCCCCGAGCGCACCCGGCCCGGCCACCAGCTCCGCCAGCGTGCACGTCCCGGCCACCCGCAGCCCGGACCCGTCCACGGACCACGGCTCCCAGCCGAGACCCATGAGGTCCACGAGGCCGGTCACCCCGGGGCGCACCGGCTCCGAGTAGAGGAACGTGCCCCCGCCGAGAAACGCCTCACCGGGCCGCAGCGCGCAGTCCGCGCGTGTCCGTGCCACCCGCACGGTGTCGATGTCGAGATCCATGGAGCGCAGGTCACCTCTCGTCGATCTCGCGCAGCAGCTCGTAGCGGGCGTCGATCGCCTCGACGCGCGCGCCCGCGCCGTCGAGCACCTCGTGCACCCGGTCGGACAGCATCGCGACGACGCTGACCGGCGCGACCAGCGAGTCGAACGCGCCCTCGGTCGCGATGGGGCACTCGATCCACCAGGTCACGCTGCCGGCGAGGTGGCGCAGGCTGGTGTCGGCGAGCAGCAGCACGCGGACGCCGTCGGCCAGCAGGGACTCGACCATCTCGCCCACGCGGAACGCGTGCCGGCGGATCGAGACCACCACGACCACGTCGTCGGGGCCCAGCCCCACGAGGTCGTCGGCGAGCGACTGGCCGGGGCCGGGAGCCAGGTGCACGCGCCCGCGCACCTGGACCAGGTTGCGGCGGAGCTGGGTCGCAGGGCCGAGCGACCCGCGGCGGCCGACGACCACCACGTCGCGCGCGGTCGCCAGGGCGTCGGCGATCTGGTCGAGCATGCCGTCGTCGAGCGCCGCGTAGACCTTCTCCAGGTTCTTGACCTCCTGCTCCAGCCGCTCGCGCAGGCCGGGCGAGGGGTCGACGGCGATCGGCAGGCCGCGCCCGCGCTGGGTGCGCAGGTCCTCGCGCAGCCCCTCGAAGTCCTCGTAGCCGAGTTTGCGGAACAGCCGGCTCATCGTCGCCTTGGACACCCCTGCCAGGGCGGCGAGCTCCGTGGCGCGGTAGGTCCCGAGGTCGCCGAGGTGGTCGAGCAGGGCGTCCGCGGCGCGGCGCTCCTGCGGGGACAGCTCCCGGTAGCCGGCGGCGATGCGGTCCTCGAGCGGGCGGTCCGCGAGCGACGTCATCGGACCTCCTCCGGGAGCGCGGTCCGAGCCGGTGCCCCGGGCCGGTGCCCACGGGCGACCGCCAGCACCGCGGCCGTGTACGCGTCCAGGGCCACGCCCACGTCCTCGGCCTCCACGTGCTCGTCCGGGTGGTGGCTGATCCCGTCGCGGCAGCGCAGGAAGAGCATGCCCACGTCGGTCACGGCGTCCATCGCCATGCCGTCGTGGCCGGCGGGGCTCCACAGCCCCAGCGGGTCCGACGTCGTCCCGGTCGCCTCCGCGATGCCCGCCGCCACGGCCTCGCGCAGCCACGGGGCGCAGGTGGTCGACGGCGCCCGGTGGGTCTCGGCGTGCTCGAACGTCACGCCCCGCGCGGCGGCGATCTCCCGCCCGGCCGCGGCGATCCGCTCCCACAGCGCGTCGCGGCCCGCGTCGGTGCGGCCACGCAGGTCGAGCGTCAGCTCGGCCCGGCCGGGGATCACGTTGACGGCGCCGGGCTCGACGCGCAGGTCGCCCACGGTGGCGAGGCAGTCGGTCGCCCGGGCCAGCTCCTCGATCCGCGTGACGAGGTGCGCGGCGGCGACCAGCGCGTCCCGGCGTCGGGCGAACGGCGTGCCGCCCGCATGCCGGGCCTCGCCCGTGACGGTCAGCACGAACCGCCGCGCCCCGGCGATGGTCGTGACGTACCCGAGCGGCAGGCCCTCGGCCTCCAGCACCGGACCCTGCTCGATGTGCGCCTCCAGGTATCCGACCAGGTCAGCGGGGTTGCGGGCGGCATCGCCCACGCGATCCGGGGCCAGGCCGAACCGCAGGAACGCGTCGCGCAGGGTCACGCCGTCGGCGTCGGCCTGGTCCCACCAGGCGGGGTCCCACTGGCCCGACGCCGCGCAGCTCCCGAGCAGCGCCTTGCCGAACCGGGTGCCCTCCTCGTCGGAGAACCCCACGACCTCCAGCGCGAACGGCAGCGCCACGTCGCGCAGCCGGTGCGCGACGGCGATCGCGAGCACCACGCCGAGCATCCCGTCGTAGCGCCCGGCGTCGGGCACGGTGTCGAGGTGGGAGCCGAGCACGAGCGCGGGCTCGCCCGGGGTGCCGGGGCGCTGCGGCGTGCCGTCGGCGGCGCGGCGGCCCCAGATGTTCCCGGCGGCGTCGGTCCCGGTCTCCAGGCCGGCCTCCAGCATCCAGGCCCGCACCACGGCGTTCGCGGCGGCGTGCTCGGGCGAGAGGTACACGCGTTCCAGGGCGTCCGGCCGCGCGGAGTGCCGCGTCAGGTCGTCGCACCGGGCCATGACCCAGGCGGTGGTGCCGATCTCGGTCACAAGCGTGCCTCCTTCGCGACGGCGGTGTCGGGAACCATCTGGTGCACCGGGTCGTGGACGCCGCCGTGGCCGGCGCCGTCGTACGCCGCGAGCGCGGCCGAGACGCCGCCACCCGCCGGGGCGTGGAAGCCGACCCGGCGCAGCTCGTGCTCCAGGGCCGCCAGCGTGGTGAGCACGGCGTCGCGGCGGGCGTTGAAGCCCATGGTGCCGATGCGCCAGACCACGCCGTGCAGGGGACCGAAGGAGGTGCCGATCTCGATCCCGAAGTCGTCGAGGAGGCCGCCGCGGACGGCGTCGCCGTCCACGCCGTCGGGGATGCGCACGGCGACCACGTTGTGCATCTTGTGGGCGACGTCGCCGAAGACCTCCAGGCCCAGCCCGAGCACCCCCGCCAGCATCGCGGCACCGTGCTGTGCGTGCCGGTCCACGGCCGTGGCCATGCCCTCGGCGACCAGGAGCCGGGCGCACTCGCGGGCGGCGTAGAGCATGGACGTGGCCTCGGTGTGGTGGTTGAGGCGGCGCGGGCCCCAGTACTCCATGATCTGCGCGAGGTCGAGGTAGTTGGACTGGATGGGCACGCCGTGCGGCGCGACGTCGTCCGCGGTCCGGATCCCGGCCTCGACGTGCCGGCGCCGGTCGATCGCGGCGACCGCGGCGGGCGAGAGCGTCACCGGCGCGCTGCCCGACGGGCCGCCCAGACATTTCTGCAGCCCGGCGGTCGCGGCGTCGACGCCCCACTCGTCGGTGTGGAACGGGTTGCCGCCGAGGGTGGCCGTGGCGTCCACGTACAGCAGCGCGTCGTGCTCGTGGGCGATGCGGCCCAGGTCGGCCAGCGGCTGCGCCATGGTCGTCGAGGTGTCCCCGTGCACGACGGCGAGCAGGCGGGGCCGCACGCGGCGCACGGCGTCCTCGATCTGGTCCGGCCGGAAGACCGTGCCCCACTCGGCCTCGATGGTGTGCACCTCGGCCCCGGCCCGGGCGCTGATCTCGGCGAGCAGGTGCCCGAACCGCCCGAACACCGGCACCAGCACCCGGTCGCCCGGCTCCAGCAGGGACACCAGCGCCGCCTCGATGCCCGCGCGGGACGTGCCGTCCACGAGCAGCGTCTGCTCGTTGGCGGTGTCCCAGACGGTGCGCCACAGGAGCATGGCCTCGGTCATGGTGTCGGTCATGAACGGGTCGAACTGGCCCACCAGCGGTGCGGCCATGGCGCGCAGCACGCGCGGGTCGGCGTCGACGGGCCCGGGACCCATCAGGAGCCGGGCGGGCGGGTGGATCTGGGTCATGCGGGCCTCCTGAGCAGCGTCCCCCGGCTCACCCCGGCGGCCGCGCGGCCGTCCGGGACGGGCACCACGGCGCCCTGGACCGTCAGGCCGTCATACGCGCTGATCTTGTTCTTGTGCGCCATCTCGGCGGCGCGGAAGGTGGTGGACGCGTCGGGGTCGTAGACGAGCAGGTCGGCCGCGGCACCCTCGGCGATCACGCCGCGCGGGCGCGTGCCCCGGTCCAGCCCCACGAGCGCGGCGGTGTTCGCCGCGGTCCAGCGGGACACCTCCGACAGGGGCACGCCGCGCCGTCGGGCGGCGTCGGCCAGGGCGAGGAAACCCGCCTGGAGGCCGGAGATGCCGCCCCAGGCGGCCTGGAGGTCGGTCTCGCCGGGCCGGCTACCGCCGGACTTCTCCTCGGCGGTGGCCGGCGAGTGGTCGCTGACCACGGAGTCGATGATCCCCGCGCGCAGCCCGTCCCAGAGGGCGTCCTGGTTGCCGCGGTCGCGGATGGGCGGGCAGCACTTGAACGCGGCGTCGCCGTCGGGCACGTGCTCGGCGTCCAGCACCAGGTAGTGGTGGCAGGTCTCGACGGTGACGGGCAGCCCCTCGTCCTTCGCCTCCTGCAGCAGGTCGAGCGCCCGCGCGGACGACAGGTGCAGCACGTGGGTGGGTGTGCCCGTCTCCCGGACGGCGTCGAGCAGCCCGGCGATCGCCGTCGTCTCGGCGTCGTGGGGGCGGGAGGCCAGGAAGTCCGCGTAGGCGCGGCCGGGCCGGTGCGGCGCCGCCGCGAGCGCCGCCGGGTCCTCGGCGTGGACGATGAGCAGCCCGCCGAACCGTGCGATCCGGTCCATGGCCTTCAGCAGCTCGTCCGGTCCGAGCGGCGGGAACTCGGGTACGCCGGAGTCGGCGAGGAAGCACTTGAACCCGAAGACGCCGGCGTCCCAGAGGGGCTCCAGGTCCTCGGCGTTGCCGGGCACCGCACCGCCCCAGAAGCCGACGTCGCAGTGCAGCTCGCCGCGGTCGCGGACCGCCTCGGCCGCGGCGCGCTTGGTCTCCAGCGCGGCGACGCTCGTGGTAGGCGGGAGCGAGTTGAGCGGCATGTCGACGATCGTGGTGACGCCGCCGAGCGCGGCGGCGCGGGTCGCGGACGCGAAGCCCTCCCAGGCGGTGCGGCCGGGCTCGTTGACGTGCACGTGGGTGTCGACGACGCCGGGCAGCACCACCTTCTCGCCCAGGCGCACCACCTCCGGCGGCGGCTCCGGGGCGGCGCCGAGCACCTCGCCGAACAGGTCGTCGGCCGGCTTCAGCACGGCGTCGGGGTCGCTCGTGCCCCACCACACCTGGTCGATGCGGTCGCCGTCGAGACGCAGGACGGCGGGGCGCAGCTCGCCCTCGACCAGCACCCGCTCGGACGCGAGGACCACGCTCATACGAACCCTCCGATCGTGGACCACACGGGATGCTCCGGACCGGTCTGCCCGTCCGGGCCGGACCGCTGGACGGCCGCCTCGATGAGGCCGTAGGGCCGGTCGGCGGCGAAGAACACCTCACCGGGGTTGTCCAGGCCGAACGGCTCCAGGTCCACCAGGAAGTGGTGGTTGTTGGGGCACGACAGCCGGATCTCGGCGATGTCGCCGAACGCCTCCAGCACGGCGCTGCCCATCGCGTAGACGGACTGCTGCAGGGCCAGGGAGTGCAGCTCGGCGAACGTGGTCAGCAGCAGCGCGCGTACGGCGGCGAACCGCTCGTCGTAGTCCGCCGGGCCTGCGGCCTCGGCGAACGACGCGTCGTAGCGCCACCAGGCGGTGACGTCGGTCGCGAGGATGCGGTCGTCGGTCTCGGGCAGCGTCGTGTACCGGTCGCGCGGGAACCCGGAGAACTCCGACCCGGTGGACTTCAGGACCGTGACGTCGCTCAGGCCCGCGAGCACGGTCAGGCCGACGTCGTCGGCGTGCACGAGCGCCGTCCGGCGCTCGGCGGCGCCCCGGACGAACGCGTGGTCGTGGCCTGCCCCGCCGTCGGCGCCCGGCGTGCCCGTCGCGATGCGCTCCCAGCCGTACTGCTCGGCACGCCAGCGCCCGCCCGTGACCTGCGGCTCGACGAGGAAGTGCCGGGCGAGCCGCAGCAGGAACGTCTCCGGCGAGCCGACGCCGTCCCGGGCGAACGCCTGCACCGTGTTCTTCTGCGTGTCGGTGGCGATGACGCCCGTGTTGTCGCCGGTCTCGTGCGTGGCCCGGAAGTCGCCGCGGAGCTGCGAGGTGATGTTCAGGTCGGTGACGCGGTGCCGTGCGGTGTCGCGGTCGACGCGCACCAGCCGCACCTCGGCCTTCCCGTACTGGTTGGGCCCCAGGACTATCGACATTCAGCTCCCCCGGTAGGTGGTGTAGGCGAACGGGCTCAGCAGCAGAGCGACGTGCGTGTGGTCGGGGCCGAGCACCACGTCGAGCAGCACCTGCCCGAAGAACGTGTCGCGGCCCTGCGCCGCGAACCAGTCGCCGGCGGCGAAGGTGAGGACGTGCCGGCCGGGCGTGACCTCGCCCCAGGCGATGCGGCCGTCGTCGTCGGTCACGGCCTGCCGGGTGCCGAGGGTGACCGCCAGCCCCGCGGCCGGGAGGCCGCGGGCGGCGTCCAGCACGTGGGTGGAGGCGGTGCTCATGGCGCCACCGCCGGTTCTTCGACGGTCTCCTCGGCGCTCTCCTCGACAAGGGCTTCCAGCCGCAGCAGGGCGATCTGGCGCAGCTGCTCCGCCGTCACCAACGCCTCGTCGGCGGGATCGTTGGCCAGCCGCTCGGTCAGGTTCTCGAGGATCTGCTCCGCGGTGCGGCCCGCGGCCCGGACCAGGAAGATGCGGCCGAACCGCGCCTCGTAGGCGACGTTGCCCTCGGCGATCCGGGCCGCCGTCGCCTCGGCCGCGGTGGGCTGCTCGGTGCGGGACAGGCGTGCCTCGGTGCTGTCCCCCGTGGCGCGCTCGCCGATCCGCGGGTGGTGCGCCAGGGCGGCGTCGACGTCGTCGGCCCCCCAGTCTGCGGCGGACCGCATGGCGTGCAGCAGGAGCTGGTCCCGGCGCAGGTAGGGGCGGCCGGCCACCACCGCGTCGACCCAGGAGTCGACGTCGGCGCACGGGCGGACGGCCGCCGCGGCGTCGGACGGGGACAGGGCGTTGAACGTCGCGAGGTCCATGGCACAAATCTACGGTTTCAACGCGATTTGCGAGTGGCACACGAGTTTCAGGCCCGTAAATCTTCACGAACGACGTCCGTGGCGACCCGGGCGACGCCGCTGATCCCGCCGAACGTGCTGATCCCGCCGAACGTAGGCTTGATCGGCGCATCGGGCCCCATGCGCCGATCAACCCTACGTTCGACGGCCCTACGCCCCGAGACGGCCCGCCAGCGCGAGCAGCGAGCGGTCCGAGCCCGCCGGGCCCACCAGGCAGGCGCCCGCCGGGAGCCCGCCCGACGTCGTCACCGGCACCGACACCGCCGGCAGGCCACCGATGCCCGCGATGCAGGTGAGCAGCATCGTCGCCTCGCGGGCGGCCTCGGCCTCCTCGGGCCGGGGCGCGACGGTCGCCGTGGACGGCAGCACGAGCACCCGGTCCCCCAGCCGGTCCCGGATCAGCGCCCGCGCCCGCCCGACGTCGGCCCGGGCCACCTCTGCGTCGGCCACGCCGATGGACCGGGCCCGCTCGAACCGCCCGCGCACCGCGGGGCCGAGCGTGTCCATCCGGTCGGCCAGCCACGCGCCGTGCACGGCCCACGCCTCGGCCGCCTGGAGCGTCTGGAAGGCGGCGAGCCACACCGGCTCGGGCGCCCAGTCGACCGGCTCCGCACCGGCGGTCCGCACGAAGCGCCCGACGGCGTCGCGCACCTCGGGTGCGGCCAGGTCCAGGAGGGCGTCGCTCACCACGAGCGGGGCGTCCTCCGGGAGCGCAGCGGCGTCGGCCGGGAGCAGCACCTCGCCTACCCGGGCCAGCGTGCCGGCGTCGCGGGCGAGCCAGCCCACGGTGTCGAACGACGGCGCCAGGGGCAGCAGCCCGCCCGCCGGCACCGCGCCGTGCGTCGGCCGGATGCCCCACAGACCCTGGTAGGCGGCGGGCACGCGCACCGAGCCGCCGGTGTCGGTGCCCAGCGCGACGCTCGCCTGGCCGGCGGCGACCGCCGTGGCCGGGCCCGACGTCGAGCCGCCGCTGATGCGTCCCGGCGCGTGCGGGTTGGGCGGGGTGCCGTAGTGCGCGTTCGCCCCGGTCAGCGAGTAGGCGAACTCCTCGGTCCGCGCGAGGCCCGTGACGGCGGCGCCGGCCGCGAGCAGCCGCGCGACGGCGTCGGCGTGCTCCTCCTCGACCGGCGCCGCCGCGAGCCAGGCCGGGTTGCCGGCGCCGACCCGCTCGCCGGCCACGGCGAACAGGTCCTTGACCGCGACGCTCTCGCCGTCGAGCACGCCGGAACCGGTGGGGGCAACCAGCGAGCCGGCCTCGGGCCGGACCCGCCACACACTGAGATCAGGAGCCATGCGCACATGCTGCCAGGCCGGTGGAGCTGCCGGGGCCGGCCAGACGGTGCGGGAGCGGGCGGGGCGATGAGCGACGGTCAGGCGCGGGCGGAAGGAGAAATCGCAGGTCAGCGGCCCACGGCCCGGAGCGGGTGAAGTCCGGACAAACCCCTGGCCGCGCCCGTCGCCCTGTGCGATCCTCCGAGACCGGGACTGCCACCCGGCGCCCCTTGGGTCTGTCCGATCGGGGAGTCGAAGATGCTGCAAGGCCTGGGGCTGTCCGGAACGGCCGAGTCCGTCTACCTGCAGATGCTCCGGGACCGCGATGCGGGGCCCGACCGGATCGCCGAGGCGCTCGGCATCGACGAGGAGCAGGTCCGCGACGCGCTGGACGAGCTCTCCCGCCTGATGCTCGTCGAGGCGTCGTGGGCGGGTGACGACGGGTTCCGCCCCGTCAGCCCGGAGATCGGGCTCGCCGCCCTCCTCGCGCGGGAGCAGGCGCAGGTCGCGCAGCGCAACCAGGAGATCGAGGAGGGCCGGGTCGCGCTCGCCCGCCTCGTCTCCGAGCTGCAGAACGTGCGCAAGGGGCCCGACGTCGAGGTGCTGGAGACCGCGGAGGAGGCGCGGGACCGCCTGGCGACGCTCACCGAACGGTGCACGCAGCAGCTGTGCACGTTCGTGCCGACCCGGGCCACGTCGTCCCGCGCGCTGGAGTCGAGCCGGGCGCTGAGCCAGCGCCTGCTGGACCGGGGCGTGCGGATGCGGACCGTCTACCTGGAGAGCATCCGCAACGACCAGGCCACCTGGGACCACGCGACCTGGCTGCGCAACAACGGGGCCGAGGTGCGGCTGGCCGCGACGGTCCCCGTCCGGCTGCAGATCATCGACCAGGGCCACGCGATGGTCCCCCTGGCCAACACCGAGTCGGGATCCGGCGCGGTGGTGATGACCTCCCCCGGCGTCGTGGCCGCCCTCATGGCCCTGTTCGCGCAGACCTGGCGGTCGGCCACCCCGCTCGGCGCGGACCGGCGACGCGACGACGACGGCCTGTCGGTGCAGGAGCACGAGCTGCTGCGGCTGTGGGCCAAGGGGGCGACCGACGAGACCGCCGGACGCCGGCTGGGCGTGTCCCTGCGGACGGTGCGGCGCCTCAGCAGCGCCCTCATGGAGCGGCTGGACGCCGGCAGCCGCTTCCAGGCGGGCGCGCGGGCGCTGGACCGGGGGTGGCTGGACCCGGCCGACCTCGGCTGAGCCCCGACCTCAGCCGAGCTCCGCGGGGCTCCAGACCCGGACCGCGCCCAGCGTCCATCCGGGCAGCTCCAGGGAGTCCGCCGCGGCGAGCAGCAGGCGGCAGCCGGTCGCCGCCGCCTGCTCCAGCGGGACCAGCAGGAAGATCACCACGCCGAAGCCCGTGGGCAGCGTGCCGGCGTAGACGTGCATCAGCTCGTCCTGCGGTACGGCGACGGCCTGGACCGCCTCGACGAGCCTCGCCGACGTGGTCCAGGCCGCGGTGGGCGCCTCGACGATGATGCTGACGACCCGCATCGATCGTCAGGGCTGGGTGGTCGGCGGGGCCGACTCCCACTGCGGGTCGGTCCACCGGGAGTCCGACCACTGCGGGTGCGCCTCCCACTGGGGGTCGGACGCGCTGGCGGCGACCTGGCCCGCGCCCGTGAGCAGGAGGGCGGTCAGGACGGCGGCAGCGACTCGCTGGGCATTGTTGATGCGCACGATGATTCTCCGTTTCGACGGGGGATTCTTTCTTTCTGTTTCTTATCCTTTCCCGCCGCCCGTCCGGCAACAAGAGAATGGCACTGTCCTGACCGTGCCACGACATTTCCTGCCGCGCGGAGAAGAAATGGCACGGTCCTGCCACCGAATGTGGTGGCAGGACCGTGCCATTGTCAGCCGGGTGGCCGGATCACATGTTCACCCGGATACCGAAGTCACCCCCGTAGACGTTCGTCACGTGCACGCTGGTCGAGTTGCGCGGTGGCGCCGCCTCGACCATCTGGCCGTTTCCTAGGTATATCGCCACGTGATAGGTGCTCGACCAGCCACCCCACATGATCAGGTCACCGCGCTGCAGGTTGCTCATGGAGACCTTGGTGCCCTTGCTGAGGTGGGCGCCGGTGTAGGTGCCGATGTCGACGCCCGCGCCCTGCCAGAACGCGTACTGCGTCAGGCCGGAGCAGTCGAAGCCGAACCGGCTCCGGTCGTCGTAGCCACCCGGGCTGCAGCAGATGCCGTAGGTCGGGCCGTACTTGTTGCCGCCGCCCCACGAGTAGGTGTAGCCCTGGCCGGTCTGCGCGAGCGCGGCCTGGATGACCCGCTCGACCTTCTGCGCGTAGTCGCCGCTGGTGTCGCCACCGGGGCTGCCCGGGTCGACAGGCCCCTCGGAGACCGGGCACGTGGTGCCCGTGATGAACTTGTGGGAGGCGTTGTTGTTGTAGAGCGTGCCGTTCAGCGCACCCTTGAAGCCCGCCGCGACGGCCTGCGAGGAACCGCCGTAGTAGCTGTTGAAGTAGACGCAGACCGTCTTGCTGGACCGGTTCCACACCGACGCGGCGTTGTTCTTGATGCACTCGCCCTGGCCGGCGCCCGCACCCTTGAAGTCGTAGCACGACGGCTGCGACGTGCCGTAGTCACCGACCGAGTCGGAGAAGTCCGAGATGGACCCCGCGTTGCCGCTGTTGTAGTAGTAGCAGAGCTCCCCGGACTCGCAGGTGCCGCTGCGGGAACCGCCGCCGGGGGCAGACGCCCCGACGAACTGGTGCGAGGCGTTGTTGTTGTAGAGCGTGCTGTTGAGCTGGCCCTTGAACCCCGGCGCGACGTCCTGGTAGGTGCCCGCGTAGTTGCTGTTGTAGTAGACCCGGACCGTCTTGGTCGACCGGTTCCACACCGACGCGGCGTTGTTCTTGATGCACTCGCCCTGGCCGGCGCCCGCACCCTTGTAGTCGTAGCACGTGGGCTGCGCGTCGCCGTAGCTGCCCGCGGACTCCGTGAAGTCCGAGATGGACCCCGCGTTGCCGCTGTTGTAGTAGTAGCAGAACTCGCCGTCCTCGCAGGTGCCGCTGCGCGCACCGGTGTCGGTGCCCGCGGTGCCGACGAGCTGGTGCGAGGCGTTGTTGTTGTACAGCTCCGCGCTGAGCTGGCCCTTGTAGCCGGAACCGATGTTCTGGTACTCGCCGCCGTAGCCGGTGTTGTAGTAGACGCGGACCGTCTCGCCCGTCCGGTTCCACACCGAGGCCGCGTTGTTCTTGATGCACTCGCCCTGGCCGTTGCCCGACCCCTTGAAGTCGTAGCAGGACGGCTGCGTGGTGCCGTAGTCGCTCACCGAACCCGTGAAGTCCGAGACGGACCCCGCGTTGTCGCTGTTGTAGTAGTAACAGAACTCGCCGCTGTCGCAGACCCCGTCACGTGCCGCGGCCGAGGCGGGACTCGCCACGCCCACGACGGCCACCAGGAAGGAGGCCAGCAACGCGATCACCGCGAGAAGCGCAGGTGCTCTTCTCATCAACATTCTCCCTTCAGCGGGCCGTTCTCCGGCCCGGTGCTTTCTCTGCCGATTCGGGATGCCGGACCGGATAGGGAGATGTTTGCAATTCGCGGACAATGCCGGGAAGTGGGCTGACGGTGCCACGAGACGCGAATGACTGCTCGGGACAACTACCGCGCTCCTGGCACCAAGATGCACGCCGCGGGCCTGGCACGGATGGGCCAGAAAAAAGATCGCGGGCCGGCGGGCCGCGAGGTTGGATCGCCGTATGACCGTCATCTTGAGCACGCCCGGCCCGGGCGACGTGGCCGCCGCGACCGACGCGCTGCGCGCGTGGCAGGACGACGCCCGGCCCGTGCAGCTCCACCCCGGGGACGTGGGCTGGTACCAGCGGTTCGGCGCCCGGACCGCGGCGGCGGCCGTTCGGACCTGGAGCCGGGACGGGCGGTTGCTCGCCGTCGGCCTGCTGGACGGGTCGCGGCTGCTGCGCATGACGACGGCGCCCGACGCCCACCGCGACGAGGAGCTGGCCCAGCGGCTGGTCGCCGACCTGACGACGCCGGAGCGCGGGGTGCTCCCGGACGGGGAGGTCAGCGTCGAGGCGCCCCCGGGCGCCCTGGTGAGCGACCTGCTCGCCGACGAGGGCTGGGGCGCCGAGGACCCGTTCACGCCGCTGCAGCGCGACCTCGCCGACCCCGTCGAGGACCCGGGCGTGCGGGTCGAGGTGGTCGGACCGGACCGGGTGAGCGAGCGCACCTTCGTGCACCGGGAGGCGTTCGGCGGCCCGACGTTCACGGACGAGCGCTGGCACGACATGGCGGCCGGCCCGCTGTACGCGGACGCGCGCTGCCTGCTCGCCTACGACGGCGCGGGCGTGCCCGTCGGCGCGACGACCGTCTGGTCGGCCGGCCCCGGCAGGCCCGGCCTCATCGAGCCCCTGGGCGTGCACCCGGACCATCGTGGTCACGGCTACGGCCGGGCGATCACCGTCGCCGGGGCGGCCGCCCTGCGCGAGCTCGGGTCGTCCAGCGCCGTCGTCATCACGGAGACCGCGCGCGCCGCCGCGGTCGCCACGTACGTGTCGGCGGGGTTCAAGCGGCTCCCCGACCGGTACGACCGGCAGCGGGCCGCGTAGGACGCGCCGCCGCTCTGCGCCGCCCCGGACCGGGCGCCGAACGTAGGGTTCGTCGGCGGATGAGCGCTCATGCGCCGACGGGCCCTACGTTCGGCCGCAGCCGGCCGCAGCCGGCCGCAACGCGCCGCCGCTCTGCGCCCTAGCGGGGCAGGAAGTCCGCCTTGCGGATCCGGGCGTGCACGCCCTTGACCACGTCGACCACCTGCGAGATGTCGAAGTCCGTGGTGGCCGACAGGTACGCGTAGGCGTGCGCGGGCGACATCCCGTACCGCACCCCCAGCAGGGCGATCGCCGCGCGCACGCAGTTCTGCACGGCCACGTCGAGGTCGCGGTCCAGCCCGGTCGGCACCAGGAACTCCGTGGTCTCCGCGAGCGGGCCGGCCAGCTCGCCGAACGTCGCGACGGCGTCGGCGGCCGGGATCAGGTCGAAGCCGAGCCGCACGCGCAGCGAGGCCTCGAACGCGGTGAGCGCCACCTCGCCGTCGCCCTGCGCGAAGTGCGGGTCGCCCACGTACGCGAGCGCCCCCGCCACCTGTACCGGCAGGTACAGGGTGGACCCGGCGCCCAGCAGGTTGATGTCGATGTTGCCGCCGAACGGCCCCGGCGGCACCGAGTGCGGCCGCTCGTCCCCGGCGGCGGCGACGCCCATGATGCCGAGGAACGGGCGCAGGTCGAAGCCCACCCGGCCCTCGGCGCCCTCGGCGAGCGGGATCGAGCCGCGCCCCGCGCCGTCGGCCCACGAGTCCACCTGCGCGAAGACGCTGACGATGTCCGCCCCGCCGGCCGGGTACTCGCCGGGCAGGGAGCCGCGGCCGTGGCGGTTGGAGATCACGCCGTACGGCACACGGGGGTCGGTGGACAGCACGCGGATCGCGAGGAGGTCTCCCGGCTGCGCGCCGCGCACCTCGACGGGCCCGGTGACGACGTGTCCGCCGTGCGCTCCCGGCACGTCGAGCAGGCCGGGCGTGCGGACCCCCAGACGGGACCGGCGGGCGGTGGCGAGCTCCACGGCGTCGGCCAGGACGGCGTCCTCGGCGACGCCGCGCTCCGCGAACCAGGCGAGCGGATCGCCGCCCTGGTCCTCCAGGATCCCCTCGTGGGAAAGGGTGTCGACCACGACCTCCTCGCCCGGGTCCACGGCCAGCACCGCGCGGTCCACCGCGCAGGGCAGCCGGCCCCAGTAGGCGGTCTCGGTCGAGGTGGGCAGGTACGCGGCCCCGTCGACGACGGCGGCGCCGGCGCCCGCGCTCGTCCCCGTGCCGGGCTGGAGGATGGTCTGCTGGTGCACGGGCCGAGAGTACACAGCGGGCGTTGCGGGCCCGCGGCGTCAGCGTTGCGCCCGGGCGCCGTCAGGCCTGGAGCAGCGCCCGGGCCGCGGCGCGGGCGGCGCCGAACGCGTCCGGCTGCGCGCGCGTCGTGTGCGCCACCATCGCGCCCTCGTACAGCAGGTGGACCTGCTCGCCGAGGCGCTCCGCGTCCGGGTGCCCGGCGTCGCGCAGCAGCCGCTGGAACTCGGCGAGCATGTACTGCTTGTCGGCCAGGATCACGGCGTTGCCCGGGTGCTCGGTGGCGCCGATCTCGCCGTGGGCGTTGACGAACGCACACCCGCGCACGTTGTCGTCGGCCCACTCCTCGGCGACCTCGAGCGCGACCAGGACCTGCTCGACGCCCGTCGCCCCGCGTTCCGCGAGCCGCCGCCCGAACCACGTGGCCCAGCGCTCGTGCCGCCGGGTCAGGTACGCGGCCACCAGCGCGTCCTTGGACCCGAACCGGTCGTAGAGCGTCTTCTTGGTGACCCCGGCCTGGTCGGCGATCAGGTCGACGCCGACGCCGCGGATGCCGCGCTCGTAGAACAGGGCGCTGGCCGCGACGAGGATCCGCTCGCCGGCCGGGGTGTCGGGGTTGGGGCTGCGGCGGGGCACGGGTCCCTCCAGGTGGTCGCGTCCGGGCGATGCGTCCGGGTCCACTGCGAGTATACCGACCTGTATGTTTACCTGGCTGGTATGACTGATCGGACGAGAAGAAGCCTCCTGGGGCACCTCGCCCCCGCCCTGCTCGTGGTGATGTGGAGCTCCGGCTTCGTCGGGGCCACCTTCGCGGCGCCGGTCGCGCCCGCCGCCACCACGCTCCTGTGGCGCTATGTGGTCGCCGGGACCCTGATGGTCGTGGTGGTGCTGGCGCTCGGCCGCCGGTACGGCGCGCGCTACCTCCGGCGCGAGGCGGTGCTGGGCGCCCTCGGCCAGGCCGGCTACCTCTACGGCGTGTTCCGCGCGGTCGAGGAGGGCCTGCCGGCCGGGACCGCCGCACTGCTCGCCTCGCTCCAGCCGGCGCTGGTCGCGGTGGTCATGTCCGGGTTCGGGCGCAGGCGCGGGACCGGGCGCGGCGGCGGGCGCGGGAGCGGCGGCGGACGCGGGAGCGGCGGCGGACGCGGGAGCGGCGGCGGACGGCGCCAGGCCGTCGGCCTGGCGATCGGGTTCGCGGGGGTCGCCCTCGCCGTCGGGCCGGACGTCGCAGCCGGGACCGGCGCCGCGGGCGCGCTCTGGGCCGTGCTCGGCATGCTGTCGCTCTCCGCCGCCACGGTGCTGGGCGACCTGTGGCCCGCGCCCGACGAGGCGGGTAAGCACGACGTGCTGGACTCCCTGGCCGTGCAGGGCGTCGTCGCGCTCGGGATCTTCGCCGTGCTCGCCCTCGCGAGCGGACAGGCCGCTCCCCCCGCCGACCCGACCTTCTGGCTGGCGATCGCCTGGCTCGTCGGGCTGGCGTTCCTCGGCGGGTACGGGATGTACCTGTACGTGCAGCGCACGCGCGGGCCCGTCGCGGTGAGCACGTGGCTCTACCTCACCCCGGCGGTCTCCGCCGCATGGGCCTGGGCCATGTTCGACCAGGACCTGCCGCTCCTTGCCGTGGCCGGGTTCGTGGTCAGCCTGGCGGGCGTGCTCCTGACCCGGCCCGCCCGGCGGCCTGCGGATGAAACCCGGCCGGGAGTGCCCGCGGCCTCGGTACGCTCCGGGCCGTGAGGATCACCGACTTCCGGCCGCGCCAGAGCAGGGAGGCCGCCGAGGTCGCGGCCGACGGGTTCGCCGACGACCCGCTGTGGACCTACACCGTTCCGGACGTCGGACGACGTCGTCTGCCGCACCTGATCCTGCTCCGGACGGCACTGCACATCCTGCGGCCGCCGCAGGCCGCCCGGGTGGCCGTGCACGACGGCCGGATCATCGGGCTGGCCACCTGGACTACCGCGGGCGCGGAGGACCCCTACGACCCGTTCGCCCCCACCCAGCGCGTCGACCCTCGCCTGACCCGCGCCACGCGGACTCTGGTCCGCCGCACGAGCACCGACTGGCCCCGGCTCTCCGCGCTGTACGCCACGCTCGCCCAGTCGTACCCGAACGACCCGGGCTGGTTCCTCGGCACGCTCGTCGTGCGCCCCGACCGGCGCGGCACCGGCGTCGGCAGTGCGCTCCTGCGCGACGGTCTCGCCCGGGCAGACGCCGCCGGCCAGCCGGTCTCGCTGCAGACGAGCAGCACCAGGAACGTCGAGTTCTACCGGCGGCACGGGTTCGAGGTCACCCGGACCTTCGCCGAGCTGTACCCGGGGTCCCCGCCCCTGTGGAACCTGCGCAGGCCGGTGTCGGCGCAGGTCACCGCGGATGTCCCCAGCGCGCCACGTGGTGCCACACCTTCTTGAGGTCCTGCGGGTCGTGCTCCCCCGCACGCACGGCCTCGCCGACCGCCCGGGCGTCCAGCCGGCCGTCCGTCGTGTGCCCGACGGCGACCGCCCGCGCCACGTCCACGATCTCCGGTCCGCGGAACCCGGGCCGTGTGGCCAGGTCGTCCACGTGCAGCCGGAACCCGTGGTGCCACTCGACGGCGACGCCGAGCCCTTCCGCGGCCTCGGCCTCGGCCGTGCCGCGGTAGCAGGGGTCCAGCACGAGCGCCTCGACGTCGTCCGGCAGGTCGACCACGCCGTGCACCTGGGCCTCGACGTAGTCGTCCAGGAGGTCGTGCACGCCGGCCGCGGTGTCGGCGTCCGCCAGCGCGACCAGCGGCGCCGGGTCGACGGCGGCGAAGTGCTCCGGCTCCCGGAAGGAGTCCGGGTAGCAGAACGTGGTCCGCTCCAGCACGTGCGGGCGCAGCCGCAGGTGGGCGGAGCCGAAGCGGACGGCGGCGCCCGCCTCCCGGCGACGGTGGTTCAGCGCGCCGTAGCGGGGGCGCAGGTGCGGTGCGGCGTCGTCGTACCGGCCGTCGAACATGCGCTGCTCCCAGCGCCACCGGTCGCCGCCGTGGTGCGCGGTGAGGCCGCCGTTGCTCGTGCCGGTCTCGAACTGGGAACGCCACACGCGGTCGTGGGCGAGACGCTCGATCAGGGTCTCGCTGCCGTCGGCGACGAGCCGGTCGGGATGGAAGTTGATCGTGACCGGCCAGTTCATGCCGGGAGGCTACCCCGTGCGCGCGCCGGGTCGGCAGTTGGCATCGAGATCGGCACAGGCCTGTGCCGATCTCGATGCCAACT
>NZ_JBFAKX010000026.1:0-62814 GCF_040655935.1 Promicromonospora sp. NPDC050262
CAACCACGCCCGGCGAATCGACCCAGCCGGTCACCTGCTCGAGCCCGCACCCGGTCCCGACACCCCGACCTCTCCTGGACCCACCCCACCTGACCACCGCAGCACCGGAGCCGACATCCGCCACAACCTCACTATCTACGACCGCTGACCCCTTGAAACCAACCAACTGGAACAGCGGATCCGACGACAGGGCCGTCGCCCTGACGTCCACCGACCTGGGAGTAAGCTTCGGCAGCGGCTTCGGCGGTGGCCAGCTCTTTCCGTTCTTGTGAAAGAACGGCTGAAGCACGCGCGTGGGAAGCACTCCTCCGCGGACCTGATCGTTGGCATTGTCTCGTGCGCGACGAAGCCGTAGACGTCTCGCGGTCCCGAGCGCGCAGCGACCACTCGTCGAAAAGGCGGGGAAGTCGGTCGCGAGTCAGGTCGACTGCGGCCGCGGTCCCTGTCGGTGGGCGCGCAGGAGGAGCGGCAGGCTGACCACCAGCACGACGGCCCGGAGGGTTCCCGCGATCGGATAGCCGGCGCGAACACTGATCTCGTGGGCAATCAGCCCCCCGGCCAGCGCACCGAGCGGGATGAGTCCCCAGCCGAGCAGCCGGTAGACGCTGTTGACCCGGCCGAGCAGGGCGAGCGGGACCAGCTCCTGGCGGAGTGTGACCGTCAGGACGCTCCAGACCGCCGTGGCCAGGCCGCTGAGAGCAAGCAGCGCGGCAAGGATCCACGCGTCGGGGCTGAGCCCCAGGAGGACGAACACGACGGCGTTCACGGCCAGCGCCACGATCAGCACGGGCATCTGCCCGAACACCGTGACGAGCCGGGCGGCCAGCAGGCCGCCGAGCACACTCCCGACCGCGGCGACAGCAAGGAGCACGCCGTAGCCGGCCACGCTGACACCGAGCTCACCGGTCGCCAGCAGGACCAGGGTGACGTTACCGAGCTGGAAGCAGAACGTGTTGACCCCGAGCAGCAGAGCCAGGGTCCACAACAACCGGTGGCCGACGAGCCAGCGCAGACCCTCGATGACCGCCGGTCCTGCCGACCGGACGGCTCCGCGCGGCTGCGACATGCCCCGCAGCCTCGCCAGCAGGAGTGCGGAGACGACCAGGACCGCCCCGTCGAGCCCGAACGGCAGGGCGATCGCCAGCCCGAACAGGAGGCTTCCGACGGGCGGCCCGATGAAGCTCTGCCCCACGGTCGTGGCCAGGTACTGGCGGGCGTTGGCCCGGCCCAACAGCCGGTGCTCGACGATCTCCGGCACCACGGACTGGCTCGCGATCCCGTAGCCGACCTGGCCGACGCCGACCAGGAATGCCGCGACCATCAGCGCCACGACGTCCATGGCTCCGGCGGCGACCAGGACCGCCAGGGCCGTGACCGCGACCGCCTGGAAGGCCTGGGCTGACCGCATCACGGCGATCCGGCTGAACCGGTCCGCGATCGCCCCGGCCGGGAGCGCGAACAACAACCACGGGACGAAGCTCGCCGCGGCGACCATCGAGACGAGCCGGGGATCGGCGGTGAGGGTGACCGCGAGCAGCGGCAGCGCCGTCACCAGCGCGCCGTTGCCGACGTTGTCGATCGCTCCGGCCCACCACAGCCGCCAGTAGCGGGCGGGCAGCCTGTCCCCTGTCGATGCCATGCCCCGCAGCCTGGGAGCACGCACGACACCGCACCATGTTTGAGCGCTGCGCTACATCATGAGTCGATCATCATGGCTCGATGATCATGGAGACATGGCTCTGAGCATCGAGATCAGCACGACTGACCTCGCGGGTACCCGGTTCGCCGTCTCGCCGCTGGCCGAGACGATCTCCGGGCTGCAGCAGCTGGCCCGGTCCGAGCCGGCTCCCCGGGTCAGGGGGTGGGTGCGGTGGGCCCGCGGCGAGCTGGCCCGGGGGCCGCTACGGCTCGCGGCGACCTGGCCGCTCGTGGTCAGTGACCGCCCGTCCTGGCCCCAGTTCCTCCTGCCGGCACCAGCCACCACTCGTACCAGCATCGACGACGACCTGGACGCCTTGCGGCAGACCACGCCACAGCAGGTGGTCGCAAGCCTGCACCGCGTCTTCGGGAACGATCTACCGCCCGCGGCCCGCGAGCTGGCCGATGCTCCAGCAGCAGGGCTCGCCCTGGTGGCCACAGAGCTCCGCGCGGCTCATGACCGCCTCGTTCTCCCGCACTGGCCGCGAATCCGTGCCACGCTGGAGACAGACATCGCCCACCGCGCCGCGCAGCTCACCTCTGGCGGCGCAACTCGGTTGTTCGCCGACCTGCACCGGGACCTCGACTGGTCCGACGGCCGCCTGACCGTCCTGACCGACCGGCGCGACGCTGCCGCCGCAACCGGAGGACTCGTCCTGCTCCCTGTGGCACTCGGACCGGACCGAGTGATCGTGAAGCGCAACACCACCACCTGGACGACCCTGCGCTATCCCTGTCACGGGATAGCCCGTCTCGACACGGTCGTCGACAGGACACCCGCGTCCGACGGTACGGTCCGGCTCGTCGGCCGGAGCAAGGCTGCCCTGCTCCACGCCCTGACCGCACCTGCCACCACGACGGACCTCGCCACGGAACTGGGCACGACGCCCAGCGCCGTCGCCCAGCACCTCGCGGTGCTGCGGGCCAACGGACTGGTAGGTCGCCAACGGCACGGCCGGCGCGTCATCTACAGCACCACCACGCTGGGCCGGGCGCTCCTCGACGCCGGCGCCTGAGGCGACCTCAGCGCGCCAGCGCGGCCGCCATGAACTCCTCCGGGTACGGCGAGCGGGTCAGGGCCTGCTCCCGTCCGAGCCGGCCGGCGGCCACCTCCCGGCAGAGCTCCGCGACCAGCGCCAGCTCGGCACGCTGGGTCCGGACGAAGTCGCGGCCCACCGGGTCGCCGTGGCCGGGCAGGACGGTCGCCGCCCTCAGGGCGAGGACGCCGTCCAGCGCGGCCGGCCAGCCCTGGGGGTAGGCGTCACCGAACTGGGGCGGCGCCCCGTGCTCCACGAGGTCGCCCGCGAACACCGCGCGCGCGTCCGGGACGTGCACCACCAGGTCGTGGTCGGAGTGCGCGGGCCCGAAGTGCCGCAGCTCGACGCGGCGGCCACCGAGGTCCAGCTCGGCGCCGTCGTCGACCAGGTGGTCGGGCAGGACCGGGCGCACCGCGGCGATGCGGTCGGCGACCTCCGGCTCACCGCGTTCGCGGTAGCGCCGTGCCCAGGTCTCACGCTGTTGCTCGCCCGTCGCCACCAGGTCGGCGCGGCAGCGGCGGTGCGCCCAGACGGCGCAGGGGCCGAAGGCCTCGGTGCCGAAGCTGTGGTCGAAGTGGGAGTGGGTCAGGACCACCTGCCACGGCAGCGGCGTCACCTCGCGGACGGCGGCGGCGAGCTCGGCACCCTGCCCCGCGTCCCCGCCCGTGTCCACGACCAGGCACGACTCGCCGCCCACCACGAGCCCGACCGAGAGGTCCAGCTCGGCGTACCGCCGCACCAGCACACCGTCCGCGGCCTCGATCCACCGTCCCATGGCCCGACCCAAGCAGACGGACCGGGCCGGATCAACCGGCGCCCCGGGGCCGCCGAGCCGGTGTGGTTCGCACGTCGGGCACACGAGGCCGGCCGCGACCCTGTTCCGGTCCGTCGCGTAGGGTCCCGGCCATGAAGGAGACCCATCTCGTCGGGCCCGAGGGCGTGCGCTTCATGCCCGACCGCCCGAACGGGGTCGGCGTGCTCGTCCTGGCCGGATCGAGCGGAAGGGTCGACACGGAACGCGCTCGGCTGCTCGCGGAACGGGGCGCGACGTGCGAGTCGCTGCGATGGTTCGGCGGCCCGGGGCAGAACCCAGGACCGTGGGAGATCCCCCTCGAGCTCTTCCTCGACCGCATCGACTCGTTGGCTGCCGACAGCGACCGGATCGTTGTTGTCGGGACATCGTTCGGGGCGGAGGCCGCGCTCCTCCTCGGCACGGTTCACCCGCGTGTCGACGCCGTCGCTGCGTTCGCGCCGACCGACGTCGTCTGGGCCGGCATCGCACCCGGCGGACGACAGACGTCGCACTGGACGACGGCAGGCACGCCGCTGCCCTTCGTCCCTTTCGACCCCACCTGGACTCCCGACACGGACCCGCCCGAGTTCCGCAGCCTGTATGTCGCGTCCCGTGAAGCTCACCCGGACGCGGTGGCTGCGGCCGCTATCTCCGTCGAGCGGATTCATGAGCTTCTCGTGGTCGCCGGTGGAGACGATCGAGTCTGGGACTCGGTCGACCACGCACGCCGTATCGCAGCGCGGCGCGATCAGGCCGGGCTTGTCACGACCGTCGTCGAGCACCCGCGCGCCGGTCATCGAGCGGTCCTTCCGACTGAGCCTGCTCCGACCGTTGGGCAGCGCATGGCCCGGGGCGGGTCTGCACCCACAGATGCTCGGCTCGGCGAGATGGCCTGGCCTGAGCTGGTTCGCATGCTCGACGGGTAGCCGCTCCCCGGAGGCCGCTCGCCCCTGAGGCCCGGGGTGCTCGACTTAGTGGCCGGAGGCCGCCCAGCCGTCCTCCAGCAGGTGATACCGCGTGATCAGCCCGTGGGGAGTGACGGCGATGTCGAGCACGAAGGCGCCGGCCGCCCCCAGACCCGTCGCACGGACGGTAACCCGGACCGTACCCGTCACCACGGCCCGGCGACCGGAGGCGCGGATGGTCACGAGATCGAACTGCTCGAGATCGACCGTCTCGCGGAGCCGGGCGAAGTGCTCGGCGGCTCGCGCACGGCCGGATCCCCGGCTGCTCCAGGGCGGCTCGCCGTCACCGCTGCGGACCGTCAGGTCTACGTCCGCGTCGAACCGCTGCGCCAGATCGCGTGGCGAGGCGCCCGCGATCCTGGCCGCGAACAGCTCGATCACGGCCACGCGGACGGCGGACTCGGGGGGATCCGCCACGAGCTCGACGGAGGCCGGCGTCGCGGGCCGAGCAGTCATCCCGGCGTCCGTCTCGTCACTCGACGTCCGGGGCGACCTGGCAGGTACTTCCGGCTGCATGGAGGCTGTCTAGCGACCGCAGCCCTCCAGAGGCAAGGGCCTGCGCGACCGGCTCAGGCCACTGGCCGGAACGGGCCACGACTGTTTACCTGCGCGTCACCAGCCCGTGCCGGCTGACACGCGAAGTGCTCGGCACAGAGGTCGTACCGAGCACCGCACGAGCCCCCGTCCCGCGCCGCCTCGCGGCGGACCTTGACCACGTTCTCCCCGAAGCACTTGCGGAGGGCGGGAGCCATATCGTGGCAATTCCCGCCCAGAACGGGAATCGTCAATATCAAAGGTATCAGGCCGGTATTCGATCGCCCTCGGGAAAGGCCCGAGAGAATGCCCAGCACTGCAGACTTCACGTACATGACTGCACGGACACGCCTGCCTGTGCGCCACCGAGAGGCAATGTTCAGGCATTTTTTTTGCCATTCTCCGCACGCCAGGAGATATGCCCCCGGGGTAGACCGTCATTAGCATCCCCCGGGCCTGGTCGATCACCGCTCGGCGCTCCGCGGAGTCCCTGGATGGAGATGGTGTCCTCGCGCGGGGCTACGCGCGCCCCGCCGTGCGGTAGCGGTGCTCAGGGCGCCCCGTCGAGCCGTACCGGAGCTCGACCACGAGATGCCCCTGGTGAGCGAGCGCCGAGAGGTAGCGCTGGGCCGTCGCCCGCGAGACCCCGACCCGGTCGGCGACCATCGGGGCCGAGAGTGCCGATCCGGCCTCGGCGAGCGCCCCCAGCACCGCGGTCTCCGTGGGCGAGCGGCGCGCGGCACCGTCGCGGCCGCTCGCGCCGTGGAGCACCCGGCGGGCGCGGTCGACCGCCTCCTGGTCGAGCTCGGCCTGCGAGTCGACCAGGTTGCGGTAGCGGCCGTAGGCGCGGAGCAGCTCGGTGAGGTCGTCGTCGGCGAAGGGTTTGATGAGGTAGCCGAACGCCCCGCGCTGGAGAGCCTTGCGCACGGCGGCGGTGGCGACGGCGGCCGAGAGCACGATGGCGTCGACGTCCCGCCGGGCGATGAGGTCGAGCCCGGAGCCGTCGGGAAGGTAGATGTCGGCCAGCACGAGGTCCGGGTCCTCGGCGTCGATCACCGCGGCCGCCTGCGCCGCCGAGCCCGCGGTCGCGACCACCCCGAAGCCCTCGACCGACTCCACGATGCGGGTGTGCAGCCGCGCGACGTGGAAGTCGTCGTCGACCACGACGACGCGGAACCGCATCGCGGGACCTGCTTCCTTCGCCGCGTTCATCGGCCGTCCTCCTCCTCGAACTGGCGCTCCAGGCGGGCCACGAAGACCGCGCCGTGCCGCTCGGTGCGGCCCATCGCGAGCCTCAGCTCGCCGCCGTGCCGCCGTGCCACCTCGGCCGACAGGCGCAGCCCGATGCCGTGACCGTGCGCCGGCCCGGCGGCGCCGGTCTCCCCCGGACCCGGATCGCTCGCCGGTCGTGCCTCCGGCGTGAGCGGATCGGACGCCGCGCCGTCGCCGGAGTCCATGACCGACACGTGGAGCTCGTCGCCGTGCCGGAGCGCCTCCACCTCGACCCAGCGGGGAGTGCGCTCCGAGGCCACCGCCGCCGCGATGCCGTTGTCCACGAGGTTGCCGAGCACGGTGGTGACGTCCTCGGGATGCAGCAGCGACCCGCTGACGTCGGCGTCGGGACCGATGCGCAGCGTCACCCCCTGGCGCTCGGCCTCGAGCGCCTTCGCCCCCAGGAAGGCCTGCAGGTAGGGCTCCCGGACGAGGCCCGCGTTGGCGATCGGGAAGCGCACCGGGCCGTGCTCGCCGATGCGGTCGAGGTAGTCGAGGGCCTCGGCCGTGTCCCCGGCCCGCACCAGCCCGGTCACCACGTGGATGCGGTTGGCGAACTCGTGCCGCTGCTCCCGGAGCGCTCCGGCCAGGGTGCCGACGGCGGTGAGGCGCCGGGACAGGTCCTCGACCGCCGTCACGTCGCGCACGATCACCACTCGCCCGAGCAGCCGGCCCTCGCGCCGCACCTCGTGCACGTCGACGTAGACCAGCCGCCCGTCCACGACCAGCGGAGGGGCCGGCGGGGTGACCGAGCGGGCGGCCTCGATCCGCGCGAGGACACCCGCGTGCCCGATCGCCTCCTCGACCCGGTGGCCCACCGGGTCGTCGAGGCCGAGCAGGGCGGCGGCGCGGTCGTTGCACACCGTGACGACGTCGTCGCCCGACAGCCCGACCACGCCGTCGTCGACACCCTGGAGCACGGCCTGCTGGTCGTGCACCAGCGCGAGCAGCTCCTCGGGCTGGAGCCCGAGCGTCTTCTCGCGCAGCTGGCGCGTGATGAACCGGGCGAGCAGCCCGCCGACCGCGAGCGCGAGCGCCGTCGAGAGCACCACCGGGACGGCGTCGGCCAGCACGGTCGACCACACCTCGGTGGGTGGCAGCCCGACGCTCACCTCCCCCACGACCGTCCCGGGGCTGTCGAGCCCGTACACGGGGACCTTGGCCCGCGCCGAGTCGCCGAGCGTGCCGCGCTCCCAGCTCACCGTCTCCTCGCCGCGCAGCGCGGCGTCGGGGCTGGTCGACACCGGGTCGCCGATCTCGTCGGGGCTGGGGTGCGCGAGGCGCCGCCCCGTGTCGTCGGTGATGACCACGAACAGGGCGCCGGTGCGGTCCTCGACCTCGCGGGCGTAGTCGTCGAGGGTGCCGGCCACGAGCTCGGCGTCGGTCGACGGCCGCTCCCGCCGCGACTCCTCCTCGGCCCCCGCCCGGACGCCGGGGGTCTGCGCCACGGTCTGCGCGATGCGCAGCGCGGACTCCTGGGTCTGCTGCACGAGCCGGTTGAACCCGGTGACCGCGAACAGCCCGAGCGTGATGAGCGACACCACGATCATCGCGGCCACGATCGAGCGGTTGACCTGGGTGGTGAACGGGGTGGCCGAGCGTCCCCCGGCGGCCACAGGCGCGACGGCAGCCGCCCGGGCGGGCTGCTGGAGCGGATGCGTCGTCGCCATGCTCGCATGCTAACCACGCGCACGGCCGCCGCCCGAGCCGTGAGCAGAATGCGCACAACGAGTTCTGTGCGGTATTCCGCCAGAACGCGCAGTAGCGCGCGTCGGAGGCCGACCCGTTCCTAGGGTGACCGGGTTATCGCACCCGCCGCCCCCCAGCCGGCCAGACGAAGGAGTCTCCCGTGCTTGTTCTGCTCGGATTCGGAATGGTCGCCACCTTCATGGTGCTGATCATGACCAAGCGCATGACCCCGGTGCTCGCGCTGATCATCGTCCCCACGGTCTTCGGGCTGTTCGCCGGTGCCGGCCTCGGGATCGGCGACATGGCGCTGGACGCCATCGGGGGCCTCGCCCCCACCGCCGCCCTGCTGATGTTCGCCATCATCTACTTCGGCCTGATGATCGACGTGGGGCTGTTCGACCCGCTCGTGCGCGTCATCCTGCGGCTGGTCGGCCACGACCCGGTGAAGGTCGTCGTGGGTACCGCCCTCCTGGCGGCGGTGATCTCGCTCGACGGCGACGGCTCCACCACCTTCATCGTGGTGACGAGCGCCATGCTGCCGATCTACCTGCGCCTCGGCCTCAGCCCCGTGGTCCTCACCTGCGTCGCGGGCCTCGCGAACGGCGCCATGAACATCCTCCCCTGGGGCGGCCCGACCGCCCGCGCCGCGGCGGCCCTCGACCTGTCCCCGAGCGACGTGTTCGTGCCGATGGTGCCGTCGCTGCTGGCCGGGCTCGCCGTGATCTTCGCGTTCTCGTGGCACCTCGGGCTGCTGGAGCGGCGCCGGCTCGGCACGATCGACCTGCCCGGGGAGGGCGTGAACGCGGCCGCGCCTGCAGGTCCGGGCACGGGTCCGGGGTCGGGCTCGGTCGGCGGCGTGGAGACCAGGACCACCGGCCCGCGGGGCACGGGCGGGACCATCACCCGGCTCGGTCCGCTCTCGTCCGCGGCCATCCAGACGCTCGTGAAGCCGGACGACACCGCGATGGCCGACAGCATGCTCGACCCGCAGCGCTCCACCCTGCGCCCGCGGATGTTCTGGTTCAACCTCGTGCTCACGGCCGCCGTGATGGTGCTGCTCGTCGCCGACGTGCTGCCGCTGGCCTACGTGTTCATGGCCGGGAGCGCCGTCGCCGTCATCGTGAACTTCCCCCGGGTCTCCGACCAGGCACAGCGCATCGTGGCGCACGCCCCCTCGATCGTCGGCGTGGTCTCGATGGTGCTGGCGGCAGGCGTGCTCATCGGCGTCCTCGAGGGCACGGGCATGGTCGACGCCATGGCCGCGTGGGTGTCGGGCAGCATCCCCGACGAGCTCGGCGCGTTCTCGGCGGTGATCACGGGGCTGCTGAGCATCCCGATGACGTTCTTCCTCTCGAACGACGCCTTCTACTTCGGCATCCTCCCGGTGCTCGCGGAGAGCGCCGCGGCCTTCGGCATCGACCCGGTCGACATGGCCCGCGCGTCGATCACGGGCCAGGTGGTACACATGCAGAGCCCGCTGGTGCCCGCCATCCTGCTGCTGATCTCGCTCGCGGGGGTGAACCTGGGCGACCACCACAAGAAGGTCCTGTGGCGGGCCGTGGTGGTGGCGCTGGTGATGCTCGTGGTCGGGATCGCGGTCGGCTCGATCGGCATCGGCTGAGCGAGGGCGGTGCGCGCAGGCATGACACATGTCATGGACCGGGCGTGCACAACGCCCCGGGAGCCGGTGACAGCACGGCACTTCTGCGCGGCGCGCCCGCGCGGTGGACTGGAGTCAGCGCCGAGGAGACACCCCGGCGGCCGTACTGACAGGAGCACACCATGGACCTCGTCGACACCCTCCAGAACCTGATCGGGCGGGTGCCCGAGCTTCTCCAGCCGCTGATCGTCGCGCTCGCCGGCGCGATCCCCTTCATCGAGGGCGAGGGCGGGGTGGCCATCGGCATCCTCGGCGGCATCCCCCCGGTGGTCGCCGCCGTCGCCGCGATGATCGGCAACTTCCTGACCGTCGCCGTGCTCGTGCTGCTCGGCACCGGGGCCCGCAACGCCGTGGTGACCCGCCACCGCGCGAAGGTCCAGGCACGCGACGCCGTGACGGTCGGCGGCGGCACCACCCTGCGGACGGCGTCGGAGGTACGCGAGAACGACCGCAGCACCGCCCGGCGGGCCAAGTTCCAGCGCGCCTACGAGCGCTACGGCGTGCCCGGCGTGAGCCTGCTCGGCCCGCTGCTGCTGCCCACGCACTTCACGGCCACCATGCTCGCCGCCTCCGGCGTCGGCAAGGCCCGCATCCTCGTCTGGCAGGCCGTCGCGATCGTCGGCTGGACCACGCTGACCGCGCTCATCATCAGCGGCGTGCTCCAGGCCGTGCGGTAAACCAGGAGGGTGACCAGGGGCGGCCGACCGTGAGGACAGGTGTGGGCGGGGGCGGTGCATGCGGTACGCCGCACCCACCGCCCCCGCCCGTCCGAGGCCAGGTCGTCGGGGTACGGCTCAGCCGGTGACGACGAGACCCTGTTCCGGCTCGCCCGGGACCGTCGGGACGGGCCGCGGCTCACGCTCGTCGGTGAGTCCGGTCTCGCTCGGCGCGGCCGGGACCGGCGACGGCTCTCCCTCGTCCGAGGGCTCCGGTGCGGCCTCGGCGGGCGCCGGGGCCGCGTCTTCGGCGGGCTGCTGCGCGACGTCCTCGGCGGGCTCCGGCGCGGCGACCGAGGGCACGGGCGACGGCTCCTCCGGGACGGCGGCGCTGGCCTGGGTGCAGGCCGTGGCCAGCAGCGCGACGGCGAGCGCCCCGCCCGCGGCGGTGACGCCGCGCACGGCCGAGCTCCAGGTGGCACGACGGCGCGGGGCCGAGGTGGTGGTCGATGGGACGGGTGTGTTCGGGTTGATGGTCACGCAGCGGTCAGTGTGCGCGGGGGCACGATCCGTCACGACTTCGGGATGTGGCGTGGTCCACACGAGCAGACTGTGACGACGGGGGCGTTGCCGGACACAGACCCTTGTGCAGACCCGCGCCCGCCATCGCACCCGCCACTGGAGACCACCCTGTCCACTCACGCCGAGCCTCGCGACCTCGAACGGGGCACGCTGACACCGGAGCAGACCGAGGCACTGGTCGACGAGCACGCACGCGCCGTGCACCGCTACGCGCGCACGCGATTGAGCGCCGCCGAGGCCGAGGACGTCGTGGCCGAGGTGTTCCTCATCGCCTGGCGCAAGGGCGAGATTCCCGACGAGCCGCGCTCCTGGCTGCTCGCCGTCGCCCGGCGGGTGCTGGCCAACCAGGTCCGGGCCGACCGGCGGCGGGCCGCCCTCGCGGACCGGGCCGTGCGACATCCCGCACCGCCCGGCCAGGACGACGCGCGGCTGGTCGACGAGCTCGACCTCCTGCACCGCGCCCTGGCGCTCCTGCGTCCGGCCGACCGTGAGGTGGTCGAGCTGCTGGCGGCCGCCGAGCTCAGCACCGGGGAGCTGGCTCGCGTGCTCGGCTGCTCGGCGACGACCGCGGCCACCCGCCTGTACCGGGCCCGACGGCGGCTGCGAGCCGCGTACCGCACCGTGACCGAAGGCCAGGAGGACTGACATGAGAGCGCTGACGAGAGCACAGGGCGATCCCCTGGCACGTGCCCGCCGGGCGCTGGACCAGGTCGACGAGGAGCTGGACCTGGCCCGCGTCCACGCCGTGACGTCCGGTCACGGCCGGGTGAGTGCGGACCCGCTCCCCGTGGACGACGACGCCGAGCCCCGGGTGGAGATCCTGACGCCCGGGCAGCGGCCCGCGCGCCCCCGTCGTCGGGCGACCGCCTGGGCACTGGCCGCGACCGTCGCGCTGCTGTGCGGCGCGGGGGTCGGCACCGCGATGCTCTGGTCCGGGTCCGGCGAGACGGTTCCCGGGTCGACGCCTCCCGCGTCCCCGGCACCCGAGCAGACCGGACCGACCCAGCCGCCGGCACAAGAGCCGAGCCCGGACCCGCGCGAGTGCTCGCCGGCACGTCCGACGCCGTCGGCCACGCCGGAGCCGACGACGGACGACCTGCCGTCGGACGCCTGCGACGTGCCCTCCCCGTCGAGCGACAGGGCCGGGATCCGGCCGTGACCCGACACCCGTGACCCGACCGCCCGCGGCTCACCGGACGACGGGTCCTCGGCCGTCCCAGGGCAGGACGACGAGCTTGCCGCGGGCGTCGCCGGACTCCATGAGCGTGTGCGCCTCGCGGACCTGGTCCAGCCCGAACACCCGGTCGACGGGGATCACGGCGCGTCCGGCGGCGGCGTCGTCGAGGAATCCCTGCAGGACGGCGGCAGGCAGGTTCTCGGCCTCGCCCGAGTAGCCGGTCAGGCGGACACCCGACGGCAGGTACCCGATGGGGTAGAAGTCCTTGACGATCCACTCGTCGGAGAGCATGCCCGTGAAACAGACGGTGCCGTGGACCCGGACGGCGCGCAGGGTGTCGGGCAGCGTGGGGGTCCCGACGAGCTCGATCGCGCCGTCGACGCCATCCGGCAGCAGCTCGCGCACCTGCCGCGCCACGTCACCGTCGTCGATCAGCACGTGGTCGACCCCGACCCGCTTCAGCGCCTCGCGCTTGCCGGCGTTCCGGGTGGTCGACAGGACCGTCATCCCCATCCGCTTGCCGAGGACGGCGGCAGCCATGCCGACCGACGACGTCCCGCCGCGCACCAGCAGGGTCTGCCCCGGCCGGGCGTCCAGCCCGACGGTCAGGGACCCGTAGGCGGTCTGCAGCATCTCGGGGACCGCGCCGAGGGTCGCCCACGGCAGCTCGGACCGGAACGGGATGACCTGGCCGGCCGGGACGCAGGTGTACTGGGCGTAGCCCCCGTCGTAGGAGCGGCCCATGCCGCCCATCATCGTCATGACCTGCTGACCCGGGGTGAAGGTGCCGGTGGGGTCGGCGTCCACGGTGCCCGTGGCCTCGATACCCAGGACGCGCGGGTAGGTGACGGCGTCGCCGGCGAACCCGAACCGGGTGTGCAGCTCGGACCGGTTGAGCCCGAAAGCCTCGACGCGGATCCGTACCCGGCCCGGCCCGGGCTCGGGCACCGGGAGGTCGCGGACGTGCAGGTTGGTCACCGGGCCGGGTTCGTCCAGCACGACGGCGCGCATGGTCTCGGTCATCGTGCGGCCTTCTGGGTGGTGTCGTCCTGGCGGGTGGTGTCGTCGAGCAGCTCACGGATCCACGTGCGCTCGGCGCGGCTGGTCGCACGGGCCGAGAGCAGGATGCCGCGGCGGTACGGGTCGGCGACGTCCGCTGCGCGCAGCGGCCGGTCGCCGTCGTAGAAGAAGCTGGCCGGCTGCTCCAGGTAGTCGAGGCGACGGCGCAGGACGGCGTCACGCTCGGCCCGGTCGGGCAGCAGGGACAGGAAGGACAGCACGACGAAGAACCGGCTGCCGTCGGTGATGTCGTGGCCGTCGACCTGGCGCAGCCGGTCGAGGAGACGGGCCCGCCCGGCGTCGGTGATCGTCAGGGTCTGGCGCGGCGCCCCGGCGCTGCCGGGCTCCGTGGCGCGGCGGACGAGCCCGGCCTTCGCGAGGCGGGCGATGGCCGGGTAGAGGGTGCCGTCGCTGATGGTGCGGGCGTACCCGTGCAGCTGCTCCATGCGGCGGCGCAGCTCGTACCCGTGCTGCGGCCGCTCCGCGAGGAAGCCGAGGATCATCAGTTCGATCACACCAGGATCATACCTCGTTTCGAGATACCTCGAATCGTAGTACCATGAGGCGACAGCACCGATGGAGGAACCCATGCCCTGGCTACCCGAGCACTTCTCCGCGAAGTACGTCGCGGAGCTGTCCCAGCGACGCCAGTCGCCCCCGGTCGCGATCTCGTTCTTCGACGGCATCGCGTCGGGCCAGGTGGATGCCCTCATCGCGTCCTTCGCCGGCGAGCCCGAGCTCCACCACCCGGTGCGCGGCAGGATCAGGGGACGCGACGCGTTCCGGTGGTTCGTCGAGACCACGGGCGAGCAGCTGCGCGCAGCGGGCTTCACCGTCGAGGACGTCGACCTCGTCGTCACCCCGCACCGGACGGTCGAGGAGGTGGTGCTGTGGTACGACGTCGGGCAGCGGCGGGTCGGGCTCCCCGTCGCGATCGTCACCGAGCGGTCGGACGCCGGCCTGCACGAGCTGCGGATCTACTTCAGCACCTGGCCGATCACCGGGTCGCACGCCAACCGGCCGCCGCTGCTGCAGCCCGACGAGAGGGCGACGGAGCCCGACGTGGTGGGCGAGTACCAGCGGGCGCTGGCGGCCGGCGACGTCGAGGCCACGGTCGCGGCCTTCGAACCCGACGCGAGCGTGCGCGAGCCTGCCGGCGGGCAGTACGTGCACCGCGGCACCCAGGAGCTGCGCGCGCTGTTCACGTCGTTTTTCTCCAACGGCGGCGGCATCCCGCTGGAGCACTGCACGGTGACCGACGACGGGCGCGCCTGCGCGCTGGAGTACAACGTGGTGCGGTGGGGCGTGACCGACCTGCCGCCCGAGGCCGGTGTCGCGGTGTACGTGCGCGGCGCATCGGGTCTGCTGACCGCGGCCCGGATCTACGACGACTCGAATCCCCCGCTGCGCGGCTGATGCCCTGGGCGCGACGTCGAGCGCTTGCCTCTGCCCCTACGGCACAGTGTCCACTGGGAGGTGGATCACCTCGATCCGCCTGCGAGAGAAGGATCGTTCATCGTGCGCACCTCAGTACCTGACGTCGACAGCTCACGGCCGTTCGGCGAGCGCCGCGCACGATGAGCTGGAGCACGCGCGAGGTCGCCGAGCTGTCGGGCACGACGGTGAAGACCGTGCGGTACTACCACGAGATCGGCCTGCTGGAGGAGCCAGAGCGCGAGCCCAACGGCTACAACAAGCGCTACGAGGTGCGCCACCTGACGCGGCTCCTGCAGATCAAGCGGCTGACCGGCCTGGGCCTGTCGCTGGCGCAGGTCGCGGACCTGGAAACGGCGGGCGGCGGACACCCCTCCGTGTTCCAGGAGATCGACGCCGAGCTCGCGGCGACGGTCGAACGGATCCAGGGCATCCGGCAGGAGCTGGCCACGCTGGCCCAGCCGGGCGCGACGCCCGACGTCCCCACGGCGTTCCACGGCGTCGCGCACCGCCTGCGTGACAACGACCGCGCGCTCCTGACGATCTACGCGCAGCTGTTCACCACGGAGTCGATGGCCGCGCTGAGCGAGCTCCTGCGGGCCAACCCCCACGAGGCGCTCGACGAGGCCTTCCGCGACCTGCCCGCGGACGCGGACGAGGCCACGCGGCAGGCGCTCGCCGAGCGGATGGCCCCGTTCGTCGGCGCGAACACGTCGGTGACGATGGAGCCCCGGGCCGCGACGCCGCGCCAGGCCGAGGCCGCGCGGAACGCCGTGGGCCAGGCCCTGCAGGCGCTGTACAGCTCGGCCCAGCTCGACGTGCTGCGCCGGGCGCACGAGCTGAGTGCGGGGCCGAGCGGCGGCCGATGACCGTCGCCGCGGCGACGTGGTCCGGCACCTGCGCGCGCGTGCTCTCCTTCAGCTCTGCCACGGCGAGCCGAGGACCCGCTCGACCGTCGTCGTCAGCCGGAGACCCGGGATGAAGTGCTCCAGGATGTCGGCGTTCACCGTGCCGTTCGCCGTCTCGGGCCGGTGCCGGAGACCCTCCACGGTCTCGCGCAGGAACTCGTTCTTGAAGTCACCTCGCGGGTGCGCCGCGACGATCTCCTCGACCTGGTGCGGGTCCAGCTCGTCGAGGCCGAACCCCAGCACGTCGGTCAGGACGCCGAGCTGCGTCACCGCGATCTCCGGGGCCATCCGGCCGGGGATCCCCGGGGTGGTGTGCAACGCGACGGCGGCCCAGACGGTCTCCGCGGCCGACACCGGGAAGCCGCTGTCCACGAGGAACCGCCGCGCGTGGTCGGCGCCGTCGACCTCGAAGCGCTGCTCGGCCTCCGAGAACGGGTGGGCCAGGCCGACGTCGTGGAACATCGCCGACACGTACAGCAGCTCCCGGTTCGGCCGGAGGCCGAGCCGGCGCGCGTGCAGCAGGCCGAACAGGTAGACCCGGCGGGAGTGGTGGTAGATGACGGGGCTGATCATGGACCGGACGCGCTCGGTCGCCTCGGCGACCACCGCCGTCCGGGGAATCTCCGGCCCCTCGGTGAGCTCTTGCATTCCCTCATGCTGTGCCCCGCACCCCGCCGGGCGCCGCCCTCGACCGGCCAGGAACCCCCGATATCCGGACAGGGACGCCGCTCCGTCGTGTGCTACCAATGGACGGTGCCCACGCCCGTCGCACCACCGCACCACGTCGCGATCCTCGTCTACGACGGTGTGACGCTGCTGGACCTCGCGGGCCCCGCGCAGGCGTTCGCCGAGGCGAACCGGCTCGGCGCCGACTACCGGCTGACGCTCGTCTCCCCCGACGGCGCGGACGTCACCTCGAACATCGGGGTGCGGATCCCCGTCGACGGACCGGTCTCCGCCGGCGAGGCCGCCGACACCTTCCTGGTCCCCGGCGCCGACATCTATCCGCGTGCCCGCGTCCCCCGCGACCTGGCGGACGCCGCGCGCGTACCGGCCGCGACGGCCGGCCGGGTCGCGTCGGTCTGCACCGGTGCCTTCGTCCTGGCGGCCGCCGGCCTGCTCGACGGGAAACGCGCGACCACGCACTGGAAGGTCACCCACGAGCTCGCCGCCCGGTGCCCGACGTGCCGCGTCGACCCCGACGCCATCTACGTCCGCGACGGCACCACCTGGACCTCCGCGGGCGTGACGGCCGGGATCGACCTGGCGCTCGCCCTCGTCGAGGAGGACCACGGCGCCGACGTCGCGCGCGACGTCGCGCGCTCCCTCGTGGTCTACATGCAGCGCGCCGGAGGCCAGTCCCAGTTCTCGGCGCCGCTCCGGGCTCAGCCGCCCCGCTCCCCTGCGCTGCGCACCATCACCGACCTGGTGGTCGCCGACCCCGGCGGGCGGTACTCCCTCGCGGACCTCGCCGGGCACCTCAGCGTGAGCACCCGGCACCTCTCCCGGCTCTTCCGCGACGAGCTGTCCACGACTCCGGCCCGCTACGTGGAGGACATCCGGTTCGACCTGGCCAGGGCCCTGCTCGACCAGGGGCACACCGCGACCCGGGCCGCGGCCCTCGCCGGGTTCCCGAGCTACGAGAGCCTGCGCCGGGTCTTCGCCAGGAAGCTGTCCACGAGCCCCGCCGCCTACCAGCGCCGGTTCTCGACGGCGCTGCGGTCGCCGGACCCGCCGGGCGGCCCGGAACCTGCCTGACCCTCGGGTCGCGAGCGGATCGCCTGTCGGCGGCGGGGCCGCGCCGGGTCGCGACGCCGGGCAGCAGCGCCGGTCAGAGCTCCACGGCCGCCTCCGCGTCGCGCATGTCGAGGCGGTCCAGCAGCCGGTTGTACGGCGCGAACGTCTGCTCGACCTCGGCGGGGTCGAGGTAGTGGGACAGGTCGTACTGGTGCGAGGGGGTGCCCTTGGGCTTGGCGACCACGTCGGCCAGGTTCTCCTGGTCGCGGGTGGTCCAGGTCGCTCCGATCGCGGCGTACAGGCGGGGCACCTCGGTGAACGGGTCGGCGGACAGCTTGTGGTAGGGCACGTCCACGATGGAGGCCGGCGGCAGGCTCCGGCGCAGCTCCAGGCCGCGCTCGACCTGCGTGAACAGGTGGTCCAGGGCAAACCTCCCGATCTCCCGGCGGTCGGTGTCGTGCTGGTACATCCCCCAGAAGGTCTCCACCAGACTGCAGAACGACCCGATGACCGTGACCGGGTCACGATGGGTCCACACGAACGTCGCGTCGGGGAACACCTTGCGGATGACGTCCATGTCCTCCAGGTGCGCGGGGTACTTCAGGACCCACCGCTTGGCCGGTCGCCCGTGCTGCAGCACCTGCAGCGCCCGCTTCAGGTACTCGTAGTCACCGGTCACGTCACGCCCGGCGGCCCATGCGGTGTAGGAGGGCATGAGGCCGTGCAGGATCGGCCAGTGGCTGCCGTGCGGCAGGATGAACATCGACTCCTCGGGCTTGTCGATGTTGATCGGGTGGATGTGCGGGATGTCGGGCGCGAACTTCTCCATCATGGCCGCGCCCTGCTGCAGCTGCTTGATCAGCTTCCGGGCGGACCGCGGGTCGTCCAGGCCGGTGTTCTGCATCTCCCACAGCAGCGGGGCGCGGTGGTCGGGCGAGGCGGACAGGACCCGGTGGGCCAGGGTCGTGGCGGTGCGCGGCAGCCCGCACACGATCACCGGTGCGGTGATCTCCTCGTCAGCGATCTCCGGGTGCTCGGCCAGCATGCGGTCGATCCGCAGCCGGTTGACGTACCGGGCCTTGACGTCGGCGGTGATGAGGTACCAGCCCAGCGGCGACAGCCGCGGCATCTCGGCCGCCGCCCGCACGATCACCGCGAGCTCGGCGGCGAACCGGGGGTCGGCGGTCCCGGCCTCCTTCTCGACCTGCGCGACCGTCCTGGCCCAGGACGCGTCCGGGTCCTGGTGGCCCTTGATGACAGGGGCAAGCACGGTATTCAGCACGCGGGTCGTGCGGGAAGTGCGACTCACTGGTGGTCCTCCGGGGATGTATGTAGATGTGCTCGGTGTGGACGTGCTCGGTGTGGACGTGCGGGCAGGTCAGCCGGCCAGGCCGGTGGGGCGGAGCGTGACCGGTAGCGACGCGGGGCGGCGGTAGCGGAGGTCGGGCGCCCAGCGGATCTGCTCGGCGCCGGTGGTGAGCACGGGTTCGACCTGGCGCAGGAGCGTCTCGACCGCGGTGCGGACGATCAGCCGGGCCTGCCGGGGCGCGGGGCACCGGTGGGCGCCCGCGCCCCAGGCCAGGTGGGCCCGGTTGCCGAGCCCGTCCCAGGTGCCCTCGCCACGGATGCTCGGGTCCGAGGCCGCTGCCCCGACCGCCAGCAGGACGGCGTCCCCGCGCTCGACGTACGCGCCGTCGCCGAACAGGTGACCTTCCTTCACGGCGAACCGGGGCGCCATGATCGTCACCGGCGACGCGTCCCACAGGACCTCGTCCAGCGCCTCGTCGGTCCCGAGCCGCCCGCCGGCCAGCCGCCGGGCGAACTGCTCGTCGCTCAGGGCGAGCAGCAGCGCCTGCCCCAGCCAGGCCTGCAGGCCCTGGCTCGCCCCGGTCACCACGGACAGCATCCCGGCGACCGCCTCGTCGGTGCCCTCGTAGGCGGGATGCTGCGCGAGCAGGCCGGACGGCGTCGGGCCGCCGTTGGCGTCGCGCCCCATGACCTGCCCGCCGAGCACGAAGCTCAGCTCGTCGACGCTCGCGGCATCTCCTTCTCCCGCCGCGAGGGCGTCGGCGATCTCGAACACCTGGCGACCGGTGGCGGGGTCCAGCCCCAGGACCGTGCCGAAGGCGAGACGAGTCACCGGGACCACGTAGTCGTGCATCAGGTCGACTCCGTCCCCGCGACCGAGCTCGTCGAGCACCTGCTCGCACGCCGCACGGGTGACGCGGCCGACCTCGGCCGCGTCGACCGCCTCGAGCACCTCGTCCAACGGACCGCGCAACCGGGCATGGACCGGCCCCGACGCCGTCTCCACCCGCTGCCCGAACCAGGGCCGGAACGACGCCCGCAACGAGGTGGGCAACGATCCGGGCTCTCCGTTCCAGGCGCCGGTGTCCGTGGTCACCATGCTGGAGTCCCGGGCGAGCATGACGATGGTCTGGTACCCGCCCACCAGCCAGGCGCGCGCGCCCGACCCGAGATCGACCGGAAGGGCGTCTCCCCACTCCTGTCGCAGGCCGGACCATGCGGCGTCGATGTCGCGCGCCGAGAGCACGTCGCCCAGCACCGGGACGGTCTCAGGGTCGTACAGGCGCATCCGGTACCCGCCGGAGGCCGAGCCTGCCAGCACCGAGCCCGGGCCGCGCGCAGCCACAGTCACATTCGGATCCGTCATCGTCCTCTTCCGCCAAGGGCCAGGGCGAGATTTCCCAGACCACACAGACGATAGCGACAAATAGAACGTATCAGGCCTTTTTCACCACCCCAGGATTCCTGCCCGGGTTCCGGGCCGTGGAACTACCGGGCCCGGGCACGACAATGCCCCGGGCCCTGAGGACCCGGGGCAAGATCGCCGGTCATACCGTGCAGCGCCTTCGGCTCAGACGTTGAAGCCCAACATCCGCAGCTGCTCCTTGCCGTCGTCCGTGATCTTCTCCGGACCCCACGGCGGCATCCAGACCCAGTTCACGCGGAACCCGTCCACGAGACCTTCGAGCGCCTGGGCGCTCTGGTCCTCGATGACGTCGGTCAGCGGGCACGCCGCCGACGTGAGCGTCATGTCGATGGTCGCGTGGTTGTTCTGGTCCACCTGGATGCCGTAGATCAGGCCCAGGTCCACGACGTTGATGCCCAGCTCGGGGTCGATCACGTCGCGCATGGCCTCCTCGACGTCCACCACGGTGGTGGGCGAGGGGCCTACGCCCTCGGCCGGAGCGGCCGGGGCATCCTGCCCGACGTCGGTGCTCGCCTCAGTCATCGGTCTCTCCTCAGCTCGTGGCCAGCGCGCCGCTGCGCGCCAGCGAGTCCTTGAGCGCCGCCCAGCCGAGCAGCGCGCACTTGATCCGGGCGGGGTACTGCGAGACGCCGGTGAAGGCGGTCGCGTCGCCGAGGGCGTCCTCGGCGTCGTCGTCGCCCAGGCCCTTGCCGCGGGACGACATCAGGTCGTGGAACAGGCCGTCCAGCCGCGCCACCTCGTCGAGGTCCGCGCCCTCGACGAGCGAGGTCATGACCGACACGGACGCCTGCGAGATGGAGCATCCCTGCCCCTCCCACGAGACGCCCGCCACGGACCCCTCCGGCGTGACGTCGACCCGGAGGGTCACCTCGTCACCGCACGTGGGGTTCACCTGGTGCGACTCCCCCGCGAGGTGTCCCTCCACCGACGCGAGGTCGACGAGCCCACGGCCCACCGGGTACTTCGCGTGGTCCAGGATCACCTGCTGGTACATCTGCTCGAGCGTGCTCACGACGCTGCCTTTCTAGATCTCACCGAAGAAATCACTCTGCTCCGAAGAACGCGCGGACCCCCGCCAACGCTTCCCGGAACGCCACAACTTCTTCGACCGTGGTGTAGACCGACGCCGAGGCGCGCGCCGTGGCGGCCACGCCGAACCGGCGGTGCAGCGGCTGCGCGCAGTGGTGCCCCACCCGCACGGCGATGCCCTTGTCGTCGAGCACCTGCCCGACGTCGTGCGCGTGCACGCCGTCGACCACGAACGAGACCACGGCGAGCCGGTCGGCCGTGTCGAGCGGGCCGATCACCCGGACGCCCGGGATGTCGGCGATCTTGAGCATCTCGGCGGCCAGCTCGGTCTCGTGCCGGGCCACGCCCGCCATGCCGAGCTCCCCGAGGTACTCCGCCGCACAGCCCATGCCGACGGCCTGGGCCACCATCTGGGTGCCCGCCTCGAACCGCTGCGGCGGCGGCGCGTAGGTGGTCGCCTCCATGGTCACGACCTCGACCATGGACCCGCCGGTGACGGTGGGCGGCATGGCCTCCAGCAGCTCGCGCCGCCCGTACAGGGCGCCGACGCCGGTGGGGCCGAGCATCTTGTGCCCGCTGAACGCGGCGAAGTCGACGCCGAGCTCGTGGAGGTCCACGGGCATGTTCGGCACGGACTGGCACGCGTCGAGCACGGTGAGCGCGCCGACCCGGCGGGCCGCCGCGACGAGCGTGGCGACGGGCGCGATCGCGCCGGTCACGTTCGACACGTGCCCGAAGGCCAGCACGCGGGTGCGCTCGGTGACGATCGAGTCGAGGCCCGAGAGGTCGAGCCGGCCGTCGTCGGCCACCGGGATCCAGCGCAGGACGGCGCCCGTCCGGGCGGCCAGCTCCTGCCACGGGACGAGGTTGGCGTGGTGCTCCGCCTCGGTGACCACGATCTCGTCGCCCGGCGCGAGCCGGAACCGCGCAGCTGCCTCTCCCCCGCGACCCAGGGTCGCGTTGGAGAAGGCGTAGGCCACGACGTTGATCGCCGCGGTGGCCCCCGGCTGCCAGACGATCTCGCCCTCGTCGGCGCCCACGAACGCGGCGACCGCCGCGCGCGCCTGCTCGAACGCCTCGGTGGCCTCCTCGGCGAGCTGGTGCGCGCCGCGGTGGACCGCGGCGTTGCGCTGCTCGTAGAAGTCCACCTCGGTGTCCAGCACCACCTGGGGTTTCTGGGACGTCGCGGCGGAGTCCAGGTACACGAGGGGCTTGCCACCCCGCACCGTGCGCTCGAGCAGCGGGAAGTCCGCCCGGACGGCGGCGAGCTCGGTGGTGGAGAGCGATCCGCTCTCGGCAGCCTGCAACGCCGGGTCGCCCGGTCGCACGGTGGCGGTGGTGGTCATCATGTCCCCTCGAAGTGCCTCAGCGGTCGGTCAGGCCGAGACCGTCGTGTTCGCGCCGACGTACTTGTCGTAGCCCTCTTCCTCGAGGCGGTCGGCCAGCTCGGAACCGCCCTCCTCGGCGATCTTGCCGTCGACGAAGACGTGCACGAAGTCGGGCTTGATGTAGCGCAGGATCCGCGTGTAGTGCGTGATGAGCAGGATCCCGATGTCGGTGTTGTCCTTGGCCCGGTTCACGCCCTCCGACACGATGCGCAGCGCGTCGACGTCGAGGCCCGAGTCGGTCTCGTCGAGGATGGCGAAGCGCGGCTTGAAGAGCTCCATCTGCAGGATCTCGTGGCGCTTCTTCTCACCGCCGGAGAAGCCCTCGTTCACGGAGCGCTCGGCGAAGGCCGGGTCCATGCGCAGGTTCTCCATCGCACCCTTGACCTCCTTGCCCCACGTACGCAGGGCGGGGGCGGTGCCGTCGATGGCGGTCTTGGCGGTGCGCAGGAAGTTCGCGACGGAGACGCCGGTGACCTCGACCGGGTACTGCATGGCCAGGAACAGGCCGGCGCGGGCGCGCTGGTCAACGGTCATCTCCAGCAGGTTCTCGCCGTCGAGCGTGACGGTGCCCGAGGTGACGGTGTACTTGGGGTGGCCGGCGAGCGCCGAGGCCAGGGTGGACTTGCCCGAGCCGTTGGGGCCCATGATCGCGTGGGTCTCACCGCTGGCGATCGTCAGGTCGACGCCGCGCAGGATCGGCTTGGGGCCTTCCTTGGTCTCGACGCTGACATGCAGGTCGCGGATCTCGAGGGTGGGCATATCTGTTACTCCAGGGTTGCGAAGTCAGTGGTTCAGGAGACGGGGACGGTCACGTCGATGTCGACGAGCACACGCTCGCCGTCGACGGTCACCGGGTAGACGGGCACGGGGCGCACCGCCGGGAGCTGGACGGGCATGCCGGTCCGCAGGTCGAACTGGGAGCCGTGCAGCCAGCACTCCACGAGGCAGCCCTCGACCTCGCCGTCGGACAGCGAGACGGCGCCGTGCGAGCAGACGTCCGAGATGGCGTGGAAGTTGCCGTCGGCGTCGCGGGCCACCGCGACCGCGACCGGGGCGCCGTCGGCGCCGTCGAGCTCCACGAGCATCGCCTCCTCCGGTCCCAGGTCGTCGGTCATGCAGGCCAGCTGCGCGGTCATGCGGTCGGAGCCTCGGCGGCCGGCGCCCCGGTGATGACGCTCATCGACTTCTCCAGCTCGGCCTCGATGGAGGCCAGCAGGCGCTCCTCGACCGACGGGACGCCGATCTCGTGGATGAGCTCGGCGAAGAAGCCGCGCACGACGAGACGACGGGCCTCGATCTCGGGGATGCCCCGGGCCTGGAGGTAGAAGAGCTGCTCGTCGTCGAAGCGACCGGTGGCGCTGGCGTGGCCCGCGCCGGCGATCTCGCCGGTCTCGATCTCGAGGTTCGGCACGGAGTCCGCGCGCGCGCCGTCCGTGAGGACCAGGTTGCGGTTGAGCTCGTAGGTGTCGGTGTTCTCGGCGTTCGCGCGGATCAGCACGTCACCCACCCACACGGTGTGCGCGCCGGAGCCCTGCAGGGCGCCCTTGTAGGTCACACGGGACTTGCACTCCGGCACCGCGTGGTCCACGAAGAGGCGGTGCTCCTGGTGCTGGTCGGTGTCCGCGAAGTAGAGGCCCACCATCTCGACGTCGCCGCCCTCGGCGGTGAACTCGGCGTCCGGCGTGATGCGCACGACGTCGCCGCCGAACGTCACCACGACGTGCTTGAGCTTCGCGTCGCGGCCCAGTCGGGCGCGGTGCGACGAGGCGTGCACGGCACCCTCGGCCCAGTCCTGCACGCTGACGACGGTCAGGTGCGCGCCGTCCTCGACCACGATCTCGACGGTCTCGGCGAGCGAGCCGACGCCGTTGTGGTCGATGACCACGACGGCCTCGGAGTGCCGCTCCGCGCGGACCAGCACGTGGGCGGCGGTCGCGTCGGTCGACACGCCCTCCAGGCGCACGGAGGTGACGTCGGAGGCCACGGCCTCGGCCGGGATCGTCACCACGGTGGCCTGCTCGAAGGCGTTCCACGCGGTCACGGCGGTGCGGTCGCCGGGCTTGCCGGCGGTGCCCAGGCGGGCGTCGTCGCGGGCGACGGTCTCCACCTTGACCTCGGGCGCGGCGGTCACCTGGACCGTGACGCCCGAGGAGCCCAGGTCCGCCTGGAACAGCGGCTGGAGGCGGTCGGCCGGGGAGAAGCGCCACTCCTCCTCGCGGCCGTTCGGCACGGGGATGTCCTCCAGGGAGAACGACGTGAGGCGCTCTGCTCGCGAGCCCTGGGGCTTGACGGCGCCGTGGGAGTGGGCGCCGTCGGCAACAGCGCGCGAGTGATCGGTCGTGAGAGTCATGTCAGCCGACGGACCCTTCCATCTGCAGCTCGATGAGGCGGTTGAGCTCGAGTGCGTACTCCATGGGCAGCTCGCGCGCGATGGGCTCGACGAACCCGCGCACGATCATGGCCATGGCCTCGGTCTCCTCCATACCCCGGGACATGAGGTAGAACAGCTGGTCCTCGCTCACCCGCGAGACTGTGGCCTCGTGACCCATGGACACGTCGTCCTCGCGGACGTCCACGTACGGGTAGGTGTCGCTGCGGGAGATCTGGTCCACCAGCAGCGCGTCGCAGAGGACGTTGGACGCGGAGTGGGTGGCACCCTCGAGCACCTGCACCAGACCGCGGTACGACGTGCGGCCGCCGCCGCGCGCCACGGACTTGCTGACGATCGACGACGACGTGTTCGGCGCCGCGTGGACCATCTTGGCGCCGGCGTCCTGGTGCTGGCCCTCGCCCGCGAAGGCGATGGACAGCGTCTCGCCGCGGGCGTGCTCGCCCAGCAGGTAGATCGCCGGGTACTTCATGGTGACCTTCGAGCCGATGTTGCCGTCGACCCACTCCATGGTGGCGCCCTCGGCGGCCGTGGCCCGCTTGGTCACGAGGTTGTACACGTTGTTCGACCAGTTCTGGATCGTCGTGTAGCGAACGCGCGCGTTCTTCTTGACGACGATCTCGACGACGGCCGAGTGCAGGGAGTCCGACGTGTAGATCGGCGCCGTGCAGCCCTCGACGTAGTGCACGTACGAGCCCTCGTCGGCGATGATCAGCGTGCGCTCGAACTGGCCCATGTTCTCGGTGTTGATCCGGAAGTAGGCCTGGAGCGGGATCTCCACGTGCACGCCCGGCGGCACGTAGACGAACGAGCCGCCCGACCAGACGGCCGAGTTCAGCGCGGCGAACTTGTTGTCGCCCGACGGGATGACCGTGCCGAAGTACTCCTGGAAGAGCTCCGGGTAGTCGCGCAGGCCGGTGTCGGTGTCGACGAAGATGACGCCCTGCTCCTCCAGGTCCTCGCGGATCTGGTGGTAGACGACCTCGGACTCGTACTGCGCGGCGACACCGGCGACGAGACGCTGCTTCTCCGCCTCCGGGATGCCGAGCCGGTCGTACGTGGCCTTGATGTCCTCGGGCAGCTCCTCCCAGGACGTGGCCTGCTTCTCCGTGGAGCGCACGAAGTACTTGATCTTGTCGAAGTCGATGCCCGACAGGTCGGAGCCCCAGCTCGGCATCGGCTTCTTGCCGAACAGGCGCAGTGCCTTGAGCCGCTGGTTCAGCATCCACTCGGGCTCGCTCTTGAGCGCCGAGATGTTGCGGACCACTTCCTCGCTCAGGCCTCGCTGCGCGGACATGCCCGCGGCGTCGCTGTCGTGCCAGCCGTACTCGTAAGAGCCGATGCTGGCGATGATCTCATCGTCGGAGCGCTGCTCTGGCGCTTGCGTTTCTGCGCTCATCACTTTCCTTCGGTGGGGGTCGTCGCGGGGAAGGACCTCGGGACGCCCGCGCCCTGGTGGGCGGAGACGTTCACGGGGATGTTGGTCGTGCAAGCATGTGCGCCGCCGGCGATGGTCGCCAGCCGCTGGACGTGCGAGCCCAGCAGCTCGCTGAACGCGCGGGCCTCCTGCTCGCACAGCTCGGGGAACTCCTCGGCCACGTGCTGCACCGGGCAGTGCCCCTGGCAGAGCTGGACGGCGGGCGCCACGACACCGGCCGCGGGGCCGGTCAGCGGCGCCGGCACCGGCCGCACGGAGGCGGCGTAGCCGTCCGCCGACAGGAGCTGGACGAGCTGGGCGGCGCGACCCTCGGCGTCGGACGCCGTGAGGTGCGGTGCGTAGCTGCGCGCGACGGCGTCGAACCGCTCCTTGGCGAAGCCGGCCACCGCCTCGCTGCCACCGGTCTCCTTGAGGAACCGCAGCACCTGCCGGGCGATCTCCTGGTAACCGCCCGCCAGCTCGGACTGGCCGCCGCTCGTGACGACGTACCGCCGCGCGGGGCGCCCGCGCCGGGGGGTGCCCGACGGCGTGGCCTCGTGGACGGTGATCTTGCCGTCCTCCTCCAGGAGCGTGAGGTGCCGGCGCACGGCCGGGGCCGTCAGCTCAAGCACGGCTGCCAGCGCGCCCGCCGTGACCGGTCCGCGGGAGGCGACGAGCTCGAGCACGCGCCGTCGCGTGGTGCCGTCGGTCTCGTGGGTCGCCGCGTGGTGGCTCGCCACGTGCCCGGCGGGTGCCTGTGCCGGTGCGCTCATGCTGGTCACCTCCCTCACGTCGGTCCACGGGCATGCTTCGCCCCGTTTGCACGCCTTCGTAGACGCAATGCTTTTGAGAACATCCTTGTTCCCTAATTCGAGATGCGCAAGGAAGGCGACCCTCAGTTGGTGGCGATCGCGACACATCTCACACGCGAGGTCCACGCCCAGGCCACGCCGGACGACGTCGTCCGCGCGCGCCGCCGCCTACGATTGTGCGGTGCCCCTGTCCGACGCGCCCGCGATCGACCCCGCCCAGGCGGCCACCGCGGACGCCGCCACAGCCAGCCCCGCCGGTGCCGACCACGAGGTCGCCGTCCAGGTGCGCGGACTCGTCAAACGCTACGACGGCCGCGCCGTCGTCGACGGCCTGGACCTGACCGCCCGCCAGGGCGCCGTCACCGCCGTCCTGGGCCCCAACGGAGCGGGCAAGACGACCACCATCGAGTGCTGCGAGGGCCTGCGCTCCCCCGACGGAGGCACCGTCCGCGTGCTGGGCCACGACCCTGTGGCGGACGCCCGGGCGCTGCGCCCCCGCGTCGGCGTCATGCTGCAGGACGGCGGCCTGCCCACCGGGGTGCGCGCCCTGGAGCTGCTGCGGCACGTCGCCGCCATGTACGCCGCACCCCGCCCCGTCGACGAGCTCGCCGAACGCCTCGGCCTGCACGGCTTCGCGCGGACTACGGTGCGCCGCCTGTCGGGCGGGCAGCGGCAGCGTGTCGCGCTCGCCGCGGCCGTGGTCGGGCGGCCCGACGTCGTGTTCCTCGACGAGCCGAGCGCCGGCATGGACCCCCAGAGCCGGCGTGCCGTCTGGGACCTCGTGCGCGAGCTGCGGTCCGACGGCGTCGCCATCGTGCTGACCACCCACCTCATGGACGAGGCCGCCGACCTCGCCGACCATGTGCACGTCGTGGACCACGGCCGTGTGATCGCCTCCGGGAGCGTCCGCGAGCTGACGTCCGGGAGCGGTGCGGGCCCGAGCTCGATCCGCGTCGAGGCCTCGCCGGGACTGGACCTGGCGACCCTGCGGTCCGCGCTGCCGGGCTCCTGGGACGCGAGCGAGGGCGAGGCCGGGGTCTACACCCTGACCGGGGCCGTCGACCCGGCGGCCGTCGCCGCCGTCACCGGATGGCTCGCCGGGCAGGGCGTGCTGGCCCGGTCGGTCACCACCGGCAGCCGCACCCTCGAGGACGTGTTCCTCGACCTCACCGGAAGGCACCTGCGATGAGCGCGCCCACCGCGCGGGTCGAGCCCGCCGCCGCGCCGGTCGCGCGCCGGATCGTCGCCCAGGCCTCGTTCGAGACGCGCGCGATCCTGCGCAACGGCGAGCAGCTCCTCGTGACGATCGTGCTGCCCGTCCTGGTGCTCTTCGCCCTGGTGCGCACGTCGTTCATCGACCTGGACACGCACGGGTTCTCGCGCGTCGACTTCGTGACGCCGGGCGTGCTGGCGCTCGCCGTGATGTCCACGGCGTTCACGTCCCAGGCGATCGCCACCGCCTTCGACCGGCGCAACGGCGTGCTGCGGCTGATGGCCACCACGCCGTTGGGCCGGTCCGGGCTGCTGGCCGGCAAGGTGCTCGGCGTGCTCGCCGTCGAGGTCGTGCAGGTGGTCGTCATCTGCGGCGTCGCGGTGGCGCTCGGGTGGCGGCCGGAGCTCGGGGCGCTGCCCGCCGTCGTCGGCGCGGGGCTGCTCGGGACCGCCGCGTTCACGGCCCTGGCCCTGCTGCTCGCCGGCACCCTGCGCGCCGAGGGCGTGCTGGCCGTGGCCAACCTCGTGCTCGTGCTGCTCACCGTGGGCGGCGGCGTGCTGCTGCCCGCCCAGCAGCTCGCGGGTCCGCTGTCGCACGTCGCGGTGCTGCTGCCGTCCGGCGCGCTGGGCGAGGCGATGCGCGGCGCGCTGCTGTACGGCGCGGTGCCCCCGTTCTCCGTGGTGGTGCTGCTGGCCTGGACCGCAGCGCTCGGCGCGGGCGCGGCCCGCCTCTTCCGCTGGCACTGACGGAAGGCTGGCGCTGACGGGCGGGTGGCTTCGACAGGCGCCGCCTGACGCCCCGCCCTCACGGTCGGCAGTTGGCCCACGGGGTTCAGCAGTCGGCACCGCGCTGTCGGCAGCTGGCATCGAGATCGGCACAGGGCTGTGCCGATCTCGATGCCAACTGCCGAACCCACGGGCCAACTGCCGAAGTCACGGCACAGCAGAGCCCACCGCCACGCCCTGCAACGCGGGCATTACAACGCAGGCCATGCAACGCATGCTCCCTGCCCGGTTTAGGTAAGTAAATCCCCAACCCCATACCCGGGGAGTATGACCAATTCGTAGGGTATGCGGGTGAAATATGCCCATTTAGGGTCTACTTCACCTACATTCCCCAGGGAGGCAGCGTGACTTCCACTCACAGCAACCGTCGTCGGCTGATCGTCGGCGCCGGTATCGCGATCGCCCTCGCGGCGGCCCCGGCGGCAGCAGCCGTGGCCTCGGCGACGCCGGACGAGGCACCCGCGCCCGTCGCGGGCGCGCTGATCGAGGACTCGTACATCGTGGTCCTCAAGGACAGCGGTGTCAGCAAGGGCCAGGTCCGGGCCGCGGCCAGCGGCCTGGTGCAGGAGTACGGCGGCGAGGTGCAGCGCTCCTACACCAACGCGGTGCGCGGCTTCTCGGCGTCGATGTCGGCGGCGCAGGCCGAGCGGCTCGAGGCGGACCCGTCCGTCGCGTACGTGGAGCAGAACCGGGTGATGACCGCGACGGACACGCAGTCGCCGGTCCCCTCCTGGGGCCTGGACCGCATCGACCAGGAGAGCCTGCCGCTCGACGACTCGTACACCTACGGGAACTCGGGCTCGGGCGTGACGGCGTACATCGTCGACACCGGCATCCTGACCACCCACGAGGACTTCGGCGGCCGCGCGGTCAGCGGCACCGACACCGTGGACAACGACGACGACGCCACGGACTGCGCGGGCCACGGCACGCACGTCGCGGGCACCGTGGGCGGCTCGTCCTACGGCGTCGCCAAGGACGTCTCGCTCGTCGCGGTCCGGGTGCTGGACTGCGGCGGTTCCGGGACGTACGACGGCGTCATCGCCGGCATCGACTGGGTGACGGCCGACCACCAGGCCGGCGAACCGGCCGTGGCCAACATGTCGCTCGGCGGCGGCTTCTCGCAGGCCGTGAACGACGCCGTGTCCGAGGCCGTCGCGGACGGGGTCACCTTCGCCCTGGCGGCCGGCAACGACTACGCCGCCGACGCCTGCGACGGCTCGCCGGGCTCCACGCCGGAGGCCCTCACGGTGGGCGCCACCGAGGACACGGACGCCCGCGCCGTGTACTCCAACATCGGCACCTGCGTGGACCTCTTCGCGCCCGGTACCGACATCACGTCGGCCTGGTACACCGGCGACACCGCCACGAACACCATCAGCGGTACCTCGATGGCCACGCCGCACGTCGCGGGCGCCGCTGCGCTCGTGCTGGGCGGCAACCCGGGCGCGACGCCCGCCGAGGTCGGTGACGCCCTCACGGGCGCCGCGGTGCAGGACGCCGTGACCGACCCGGGCACCGGTTCGCCGAACCTGCTGCTCAACGTCAGCGGTCTCTGACCGTCCAGCTCCTCCTCGTCACGGTCACGCAGGGGTCCCGGCATCGCGCCGGGGCCCCTGTGGCGTTCCTGACAGCTAGTCGGCAAAGAATCACACCCGGTGCGGGACCAGCACGGGAGGCGGCGCCGTCGTCGGGCACTAGCGTGGGACCCGTGACCGCACCCGCCGCCCCCGTCTCCTGGCTCGACGCGCTCCCCGGCCGCGTGGACCGCTTTCGCCACTGGACCCGCGCGGTCCTGATCGCGAACCTGATCGGCCAGATCGGCATCATCGGGACCGGCGGTGCCGTGCGGCTCACGGACTCGGGCCTGGGCTGCTCCACCTGGCCGCAGTGCGAGCCGGGCAGCTTCACGCCGCAGTTCCACGAGGCGACGACGCTGCACCCCTACATCGAGTTCGGCAACCGCACGCTGACGGGCGTGCTGGGGGTCGTCGCGGTGCTGCTCGCGGTGCTGGTGTGCACCGACCTGAAGCGCACGGCGTCCTACCGCATGCTCGGCCTGGCGCCGATCGTGGGCGTGATGATGCAGGCCCTGATCGGCGGCATCGTGGTGCTGCTCCACCTGCACCCGGGCTGGGTGTCGCTGCACTTCGCGGTCTCCGGCGCGCTGGTCGCCGTGTCCCTGTACGTGCTGCACCGGCACGGCGAGGGCGACGGCGCCCCGCGGCTCGTGGTCCCGCCGCGCGTGCGCACCCTCGCGTGGGCCCTGGCCGGGCTGACCGCCGTCGTGGTCGTGCTCGGCGTGCTGACCACCGGAGCCGGCCCGCACAGCGGCGACTCCGAGGTGGGCTACCGGTTCGCCATCGACCCGGCGCTCCTGACCAGGTGGCACGCCGCCGCGGTGTGGGTGTTCCTGGCTGCCCTGGCCGCCTTCCTCGTGGCGGTCCGTCGCGGCCCGGCCGAGGTGCGCCGTGCGGCCGTCATCCTGCTCGTCATCACGCTGGCGCAGGGCCTGATCGGGTACGTGCAGTACTTCACCGACCTGCCCGAGCTGCTCGTCGGGCTGCACATGATCGGCGCGGCCGCGCTCATCGCGGGCACCACCCGCGTGTGGCTGACGACGCGGGTGCGCTGACGTCGCGTCCGCGCCGAACCGCACGGTGAGCGCGCCGTGACAGCGGTCTGACAGTCCCGTGCGAGCGGCCCCCCGCACGCTGGGGGCATGAACACGAACGCGATCGAGGCACAGGGCCTCGTCAAGATCTTCGGCGACAACCGCGCCGTGGACGGCGTCGACCTCACCGTCCGCACCGGGACCGTCTACGGCGTGCTCGGGCCCAACGGCGCGGGCAAGACCACGACCATCCGCATGCTCGCCACCCTGCTCCGGCCCGACGGCGGCGAGGCCCGCATCTTCGGCCACGACATCGCCCGCGAGGGCGCCGCCGTACGCTCCCTGATCGGGGTGACGGGCCAGTACGCGTCGGTCGACGAGACGCTGAGCGCCACCGAGAACCTCGTGGTCTTCGGGCGGCTGCTCGGGCTGTCCGCACGCGCCGCGAGGGCCAAGTCGGCCGAGCTCCTGGAGGAGTTCTCGCTGACCGACGCCGCCCGGCGGCCGCTGCGCAACTACTCCGGCGGCATGCGCCGCCGGCTCGACCTGGCGGCCAGCCTGATCGCCCGGCCGCCGCTCATCTTCCTGGACGAGCCCACCACGGGCCTGGACCCGCGCACCCGCAACCAGATGTGGGACACGATCCGCCGCCTGGTCGCGGACGGCTCCACGGTGCTGCTCACCACCCAGTACCTCGACGAGGCCGACCAGCTCGCCGACCGGATCGCGGTCATCGACCGCGGCACGGTGGTCGCCGAGGGCACCGCCGACGAGCTCAAGGCCACCGTCGGCGCCCAGTCGCTCCAGGTCGGGCTCGCCGACGCCGACGACCTCGGCACCGCGCTCAGCCTGGTGCAGCAGGTCTTCGGCGCCGCGGGCGCCGTCGCGCCGGAGGGGCTGCGCGTCACCGTGCCGGTCCCCCACGCCGAGGCCGTCGCGGACCTGCTGGTCCGGTTCCGGGACGCCGGGGTGCCGATCGACTCCGTCAGCCTGGACAAGCCGACCCTGGACGAGGTCTTCCTGAACCTCACCGGCCACGCGGCGTCCGACGACGCCCCCGCCGCCGGCAGCCCCGAGAACACCCGGAACGACACCGAGAAGGTGACCGCATGAGCACCGCCACCCTGGCCCCCGTGCCGCACACCGCCACGATCCAGCCGGCCCGGGTCGGCCTGGCCGCCACCGTCTCCCAGTCGTTCACCATGGCGTACCGCGGCCTGCTCAAGGTGCGGCACACCCCCGAGCAGCTCATCGACGTGACCTTCCAGCCGATCATCTTCACGCTGATGTTCACGTACCTGTTCGGCGGCGCGGTCTCCGGCAGCGTCGGTGCCTACCTGCCGCTGATCATCCCCGGCATCCTGGCGCAGACGGTGATCACGGCGTCCGTCGTGACCGGCGTCCAGCTGCGCGAGGACATGGACAAGGGCGTGTTCGACCGGTTCCGCTCCCTGCCGATCGCGCGCATCGCGCCGCTGGCCGGCGCCCTGCTCGCCGACACCGTCCGGTACCTCGTGGCGACGACGATCACGTTCCTGACCGGCCTGGTCATGGGCTGGCGCCCCGGTGGCGGCTTCGGCGGCGTGGTGCTCGCCGGCCTGCTCGTGATCGTCTGCGCCTGGGCGCTGAGCTGGATCTTCGCCTACATCGGCGTGATCGCGCGCTCGGCCACGTTCGTGCAGGGCGTGTCGTTCATGGTCCTGTTCCCCCTGACGTTCCTGTCCAACGCGTTCGTCGAGGTCGACACCCTCCCGGGCTGGATGCAGGCGTTCGTCGAGGTCAACCCGGTGTCCCACCTGGTCTCCGCCGTGCGGTCCCTCGCGAACGAGGGCCTGGTCACGGCCGACGTGGGCTGGACGCTGCTGAGCGCGGCGGTGGTCGTGGTGATCTTCGCCCCGAGCGCGGTCCGCAGCTACCTGCGCAAGGCCTGACCGGCCGCTGCCCGCCGCGGACGGCTGCGCGGCGTCGAACGTAGGGATCGTCGCCCCATGACTGCTCATGGAGCGACGATCCCTACGTTCAACCACCCGGAACGACCAGCCCAGCCGGGCTCAGCCGGCGACCAGCTCCGCCGTGGACAGGTTCTCCAGGGTCGTCAGGGCGTGCTCCGCGAGGTCGTCGCGGGGGATCGCCGCGATCCTGGCCCGCGCCGCTGCCACTGCGTCCGGCCCGTGCCGGTCGGCCGCCGCGGCGAGGACGGGCTCGCGCCGCAGCGCCATGAAGTCCTGCCGCGAGCCCAGTGCCTCGGCCAGGGCGAGCAGCTCCAGCCCGACGGCGGCGTCGGGCCGCGGACCCGCCGTGAGCACCGCGCCCACGGCGAGGCACACCGTGCCGAGCACGGGGTGGTCGGCCACGTGGCGCATCCACTCCCGGTACAGCCGCACGGCACGACGCCGCACGACGTCGGCCACCTGCCGCGCCCGCACGTCGTGCCCGGCGTCGACGAGCCGCACGATCCAGGCGGACCCCACGATCACCGCCCACGGCGCGGCCGGGGACGGGTCCCCGCGGCCCGCGGGGGGCGGCCCGACGGCGGGCGCCGCGGGCGATCCCGGGCCGGCGGACGTCGCGTCGTCGGCGACGCCCGGCAGGTCCGCGAAGACGTTCACCGCCTGCTCGTACAGGTCGAGCGCCCCGGCGGCGTCACCCTGCGCCCAGGCGATCTCGGCCCGGCCCGCCCGGACCACGGCCCGCGACTCGTCTCCCCCGCGCTCGGACTGGTCGGCGTCCTGTCCGGCCCGCTCGACCCGCGCGCAGATCCGCTCGGCCCCGGCCAGGTCACCGTCGGTGATCGCGGTACCGAGGTCCACCCAGTCGAGCTGCCGCATCGCGCCGTCGGCCCCGATGACCGTCAGGCCCTCCCGCGCCACGCGCGACCAGTGCTTCGCGGTCCGCGTGTCCCCGGCCCCGAACGCCGTGGTGGCCAGGAACATCGCGGCCCCGGCCCGGCTCGCCACGTCGCCGATGCCCTGGGCCAGGTGGTAGGCGCGCTCGGCGCCGTCGAGCGCCTCGTCGAGCCGCCCGGCGTTCTCCGCCTCCTGCGAGGCGACGAGGTGGGCGAGAAAGGCGATGAGCGGGTCGTCCGAGCCGCGCAGCTCCAGGACCGCGCCCGGTGCGGGCGCCAGCAGCATGCTCGCCACCGCGCGGGTCCGCGGTCCCACCGCGTCGCCGTGGTCGCGCAGCACGCGCCGGAGCCGGGCCAGCGCCCGCAGGTTGCCCGTGATCCCGGAGAACGCCGTGGTGGCCGCGGCGTAGGCCAGCGCCAGCGCGGTCATGTCCGCGTCCGCCGCCGGGACGGTCCGGCCCGTGACGGCGTCGAGGACGGCGGGCGCCAGGTCGGCCGCGCGCTCCTCCGCACCGCGCAGGGTCCACGCCCCGCCGAGCGCGACGAAGCCGTGGACGACGACGTCCTGCCGGCCCGCGCGCGCCGCCTGACGGATCGTGAACAGCAGGTTCTCGTGCTCGCGCCGCAGGAGGTCGACCGCGGCCACCTGCTCCGGCCCGAGCAGCCGGGACGTGCACCAGCGCGCCACACCCATGCCCCAGCTCAGCAGCGCGTCGCGGACGGCGTCGTCCTCGCCCGCCTCGGCGAGCCGCAGCAGGCCGAACTCCCGGACCGTCTCCAGCATCCGGTAGCGCACCGGGGCAGGCCGGTGCACTCCCCCGCCCGGGCCCCGCAGCCCGGGGTCCTCCTCGACGACGAGCAGGGACTGGGTCACGAGTCCGTCGATGTCGTCGAGCACGTCGAGCGGGACGAGCCCCTCGGGCGGTACATCGCCCGGGCCGGGCGCGGGCTCTCCCTCGGGTTCGACGGCGGCGCCGGCGGCCGTCCCCGCCGAGGCGCCGGCGGCCGGGTCCACCACGAGCCGCCCCAGGGCCGCGGCCGCGTGGGCGGACAGCCCGTCGGGCAGCACGGAGACCCGGCGCCACAGCTCGCGCTGCGACGGCTCCAGCAGGTTCCAGCTCCACTCGATGACGGCTTCGAGCGTCCGGTGCCGGTCGGGCACGGTCCGGTCGCCGCCGCGCAGCAGGGCGAACCGGGCGTCAAGGTGCCGTTCGATCTCCTCGACCGACAGGGTGCGCACGCGTGCCGCGGCCAGCTCGATCGCGAGCGGCAGCCCGTCGAGCCGGTCGCAGAGCCGGGCGACGACGGCGTCGGGCAGCTGGGCCCCGGGCCGCGCCGCGAGCGCCCGCTGCCGGAACAGCTCGGCGGCCGGGCCGCGTCCGGTCCCGGACCCCGCGCCTCGCGCACCGCCCGAGGCGAGCGGCGCCAGCGGGTACACCTGCTCCGCGGCGACCTGCAGGGGCGCACGGCTCGTGGTCAGGATCCGCAGGCCGGGGGCGGCGGAGAGCAGGACGTCCGCCCAGCGGGCGGCGCCGTCGGGCACGTGCTCGCAGTTGTCCAGCACGAGGAGGGTGCGGGCGGTGCGGGCCCGCTCCACGATGCGGTCGTGCAGGTCGCCGGCGAGCAGCCGGTCGGACAGGCGCGCGGAACCCACCGCCGACACCCCGAGCCCGTCGGCGATCGCGAGCGCCACGTCGTCGTCGGTGCGCACGCCCGCGAGCTCGGCGACCGCGATCGAGAGCCCGTCCAGCGGGTCCGACGGCGTCGTGGCCCGGTCCTCAGCGACCGTGCGCGCCACCTCCTGGGCCAGCCGGGTCTTGCCGAGCCCGCCCGCGCCGAGGATCGTCACCAGCCGGTGCCGGGTGAGCTCGCCCACGACGGCGCGCACGTCGTCCGCGCGCCCGATCAGCGGCGTGGCGGCGGCGCGCAGCCCGCGCACGAACCGGCCTGCGGTCGTGCGCCCGGCGGCCGGCGGCGGTTCGACGGCGGTCGGCGGGGCACCGTCGACACCCTGGACCGACGCCGTGCCGGAAGCGCCCGTCGTGCCCGCTGTGCTGTCCACGCCTGACGCCGCCGCGGCGATGCGCGCGTGCAGCGCGACGAGGTCGGGCGCGGGGTCGGTGCCGAGCTCCGCGACCAGGGCGTGCCGCAACCGTCCGAACACTCGCGATGCCTCGTCGGGACGCCCCGTGGCCGTGAGCGCCGTCATGAGGTCGCGCGCCGCGTCCTCGTCGAGGGGGTCGGCGGCCAGGGCCGCGCTGCCGAGGACGGTCACGGTCGCGGCGTCCCCCGCGGCCGCGGCGGCCCGACGGCGCAGGGTGGTCAGCTCGTCCCGGAGCCGTCCGGCGGTGTCCCGCAGCTCCTGTGCGAGGCCGGGTGTCACGTCGTCCAGCCCGTCGCCGGGCTCTCCGCGCCAGAGCGCGAGGGCGGCGTCGACGACGGCGGCCGCCGCTACTCCGCCACGGGACGTGCCGGGAGTGCCAACCGCGCTGTGTGCCGCGCCGCCGTCCGACCCCGCGACACGTGCGGACCCGAGGAGCTCCCGCGCCTCCGTCACGGCCGCACGAGCCCGGTCGAGGTCGCTCGGGCCGCCCAGCGCGTACCCCGCGGAGGTGAACCGCACGACGTCCGGACGCAGCGAGCGCAGCCGGGAGACGAGGCTCTGGAGCGCCGCACGCGGGTTGGCGGGCAGGTCGTCGGCCCACAGCGCGTCGACCAGGGCCGACACCGTGACCGTCCGGGGCGCGGCCAGCGCGAGCAGCACCACGAGAGCGGCTGCGCGGGTGCCGCGTGGGGCGACCGGACCGGCGTCGGACAGCACGGCCACCGGCCCGAGAACCGCCACCACCGGGTGCTCCCCGAGCGCTCCGGTCGGGGGGCCGGGGTCGACGTGCTGCATGCGCGCCACTCTAAGCCGTGCACCTGGGCCGACGCCCCTGTACTCCCACCGCGGACCAGCAGCGTCAGGTCGGCACGGCGCCGGCGGAAGTCACCCCGCAGGCAGCGTCGGCGGGGTCCACCTCGCGAACCGCGACATGCCGTCGAGCATGACCCGGGCGGGAAGCGCACGCAGTGCCGCGTTCCGCAGCCCGACGAGCGCGGGGTTACCCAGCTGCTCGCCGATCCGCGCGCTCGCCCACGCCGCGCGGAGCACCCCGGAGGTCCGGGGCCGGCGCACCCGGTCGTAGGCCGCCAGCCCGTCGACCACGGAGTCGCCACCAGAGCCACCCGACACCGACGCCGCCAGCACGACGGCGTCCTCGATGCCCTGGCAGCCGCCCTGGCCCACGTTCGGCGGCATGGCGTGCGCGGCGTCGCCGACCAGGGCCACCCGGCCGCGGACCATGCGCGGGATCGGCTTCGGGAACCCGTAGAGGTCGAGCTGCTGTACCTGCTCGGGCGTGGTCGCCGCCAGCACCTGCGGGATCGGGTCGTGCCAGCCGGCGAACGCGGCGCGCGCGGCGGCCAGGTCGGCGGCGGGGTCCCCGGTGGGCCGCCCCGCCGGGCCCACCTGCGTGGCGTACCAGTACAGCCGCCCGTCGCCGAGCGCGATCAGGCCCACCTCGCCGCCCGGGCCCCAGGTCTGGGACATCTCGGTGATCCCGGGGTTGTCGAGCACGGCGAGCCAGGTCGTCGACCCGACGTAGACCGGTTCCGCGGCGTCGGGCGCGACGGCGGCGCGCAGGCGCGACCGGACGCCGTCGGCGGCGACCACGAGGTCGGCGCCCAGCGTGGTGCCGTCGTCGAGCGTGACCACGGCCGGCCGCGCGGCGTCGCCCGGGTCGACGGCCGCTGCCGCGGCACCGTAGGTGACCTCCACGTCGCCGAGCCCGTCGAGCAGCGCCTCCTGGAGCCGGGGCCGGTGGAAGGCGATGGCCACCGTGCCGAGCCGGGCGGCGATCTGCTCCGCCGAGACGTGCACCAGGGCGCGTCCCGCGCCGTCCCGGAGCGTGCCGGGATAGGCCCGCTGCCCGACGGCGCGGACGGCGTCGCCCACACCCGCGGCGTCGAGGCCGCGCAGCGCGTTGGCGAGCAGCACGATGCCCGCGCCGGTGGTGCGCGGCTCGGGCGAGCGCTCCAGCACCCGCACGTCCCACCCGCAGCGTGTCAGCGCGTTGGCAGCGGTCAGTCCCGCGATCCCTGCTCCGACGACGATCGCGCTCCTGCTCATGAGTCCTCCCGACACTCCGAGAACGGGCGGCGGGCCTCCCGTCCGGGACCGCCTCCAACTATTTTCCCCACCGCGAGGAGCTGCCGGTCGGCGGCGGAGCGGCTCCGAAACGTGTCAGACCTCCAGGTCACCGGGGTGACCTGGAGGTCTGACACGTCGAGCGGGTGCGAGGGCTCAGACCTCGGGGACCCAGAGGTCCTCGCCGTTCGCGGGCGTACCGACGGCGCCGACCCCCACCGGGACGGCGTCGGGCACGTCACCCAGGGCGCGCTGCGCCACGGCGCCCGACGAGAAGTTCGCGTAGCACTCCGGGCAGTACCAGTCCGGCGTCGGCACCGGGGTGTCGAAGCCGCCGTACACGACGTCCGGCTCCAGCTTCATGTTGTCGTGGATCGTCTGGCCCCACACGATGCGCTTGGTGGCGCCGCGCTGACCGCACGACGGGCACGACGGGCGCATCTGCGCGCGCTGCGACAGCACCGCGTGCGGGTGCAGCAGGGCGTGGCACGGGCCGCACACCAGGAAGGTCTGCTCGATGAGGTCCGCCAGGGGACGCTCGCCGGTCTGACCGGTGTGGGCGCCGTCGTCGTGCGGGCGCAGCTGCATGACGTCGACGAACCGCTCGCACGACGCGCAGCGCTCCTCGCGGCGCAGGTCCGTGCCCGAGACCTGCTTGTGGCCCAGCAGGCGCAGCACGTGCAGGTTGGGCGACAGCTCGTCGGTCTCGCAGTTGCCGGCGTCGAGCGTGCCGGTCGCGCCGTGCTTGTACTGGTGGGCGATGCCGTCGAGCACCAGGCGGGCGTGCTCCTGCGGCAGCCAGCCGGACGAGCGCGCGTAGGCGGCCGCGCCGTTGAAGAGGTCGTCCCAGACCACGGGCTTGTCCGGGCCGAAGACCTCGTCGCTGACCCAGTCCTCGCCCTGGCTGGCGCCCATGAGCTCGACCGCGGCGACGATGCCCGGCTCGGAACCCACGACGGTGACGACGACGTCACCACGCTGCGGGCCGTCCGCGCCGCCGGGCAGGCGGTGCTCGTGGCTCCGGCTCGCGATGGCGACCGCCTCGCCCAGCCAGTCCTCGGACCAGTTGAGGTAGACGGACGGAACGAGCCACGCCGGAAGGGACGAAACGTTGGGAAGCATGTCGGGTTCGCTGGTCACGCGGGGAGAATAGCGCAGCCCGGTGACGCCGTTATGACACGCCCGGTGAGCGACCTTCGCGACTTACCCGGACACTTACCCGAACTCGACCACCACCTGGTCGTACCCCAACGGGGACAACATCGCCTCGAGGGTCGCGGTCGTGTTCGCGCGGGCCCGTTCGTCCAGGTCGGAGCCCGCCGCGGCGTCCGAGATCCGGTCCTGGGCCGCCGCGAGCGCCTCCTGGCGGGCGTCCGTGTCGGCGTCGAAGAGATCACCCACGCGGTCGACGAGCCCCCGGTCCTCCGTCAGGGCGCGGCTGGCGTCGAGGTCGATGCGGGGCTCGGCGAGCTCCGGCTCCGGCAGCGTGACGGTGACCGTCGTGCCGTCGTCCGAGATCTCGATCGCGTCCTCGTCCAGGTCCCGGAAGTCCACGTACGCGTCGACCGAGCCGTTCACCGCGAGCACGATCCGCTCCCCCGCGAGCCAGCTCGGCACGTACCTCACGTCGTTCTCCAGGTCGACCAGCACCTCGTACTGCGCCTCGGCCGCCACGAACCGCGCCAGGTCGTGCATGCTGACCAGCACCGGCGTCTCGGACCGGTCGACCTGGCCCGTCGTGAACGGGTTGAGCCCGTCGAGCAGCGTCCGCCAGATCGCGTCGCGGAAGTCGTCGCGCAGCGCGGAGACGGCGCCCGCGACGAGTCCGGCGGTCAGCGCCGCGCCCAGCACGAACCCGAGCACGCCCGCCATCCCGGCGGACATCCTGCGGCGCGGTTCGCCCGGCGTCGGCCCGCTGCCGGACGGCGCCTGCTCGGTCCTGGAACCCACCTGCTCGGTCTGCACCTCGGTGCCCGTCATCGCCGCGCCCCTTCCCGGGGAGATACCAGACATATCTCCCGCCAGAAACCACGCTAGCCGCACCCACTGACACCCGCGCGGCAAGCACGCGGCAAACAGCAGGTGGTCGGCAGATCGTCAGGAGATCGGCACCTCGAATTGCCGAATACCTGACGTTCTGCCGACCACCCTGGCCGGCCCCGCCCCGCAGCGAGAACTCAGTTCTTGCGGTACTCCCACGGGGAGTCCACCGGGCGCAACGTCTCCCAGTCGGAGGCCCGCCCGATCGCCGCCGCCAGCACGCCCGCGATCGTCGCCGCGTTGTGCAGCCGGCCCGCGAGCGCCAGCGCCGCGGCCTCCTCCAGGGGCACCGGGACCACGACCATGTCGGCCTCCTCGGCCTCGCGCGTGTGCCGCTCGTCGTCGGGCACGGGCGTGAGGTCGCGTGCCAGGTACACGCGGACGGCCTCGTTGCTGCCGCCCGGCGTGGGCAGCAGGTCGAGGAGCACGTCCCATGAGCCGGCGTTCATGTCCGCCTCCTCGGCCAGCTCGCGGGCCGCCGCGACGTGCGGGTCCTCGCCGTCCAGGTCGAGCAGGCCGGCGGGCGCCTCCCAGAGGAAGGCGCCGACCGGGTGCCGGTACTGGCGCAGCAGCAGCACGTTGCCGTCGTCGGTCAGCGCCACGACGACGACCGCGCCGGGGTGGTCGACGTACTCGCGCCGGACGATGCCGCCGGCCTCACCGAGGTCGACCTCGTCGGAGACCATGTCGACCACAAAACCCTGGAACGGTACGTCGAGCCGCCGCGCGGGGCGGGGGTCGATGACGTCCGTGACCTCGTCGCTGCTCATGCTGTCCCTCCGCCGCGCCTGCCGACGATCCCCGGTCTCATGAGGACTGCTTCTCGAGCGCCGCCGCGATCAGGCCCGCGAACAGCGGGTGTGCCCGCGTGGGGCGCGACTTGAACTCGGGGTGTGCCTGCGTGGACACGAAGTACGGGTGCGTCTCGGCGGGCAGCTCCACGAACTCCACGAGCGACGAGTCGGGGGACGTGCCGGAGATCAGCAGGCCGGCCTCCTCCAGCTCGACGCGGAACGCGTTGTTCACCTCGTAGCGGTGGCGGTGGCGCTCGGTCACCTTCTCGCTGCCGTAGGCCTTGGCCACCACGGAGCCGGCGGTGAGCTGCGCCTCGTAGGCGCCCAGGCGCATGGTGCCGCCCATGTCACCCTCGCCCTCCACGATCGACTTCTGCTCGGCCATGGTCGCCACGACGGGGTGGCTGCTGGTCGGGTGGAACTCGGTGGACGACGCGTCGGCCCAGCCCAGCACGTTGCGCGCGTACTCGATGACCATCGACTGCAGGCCCAGGCAGATGCCGAGGGTCGGCACCAGGTTCTCGCGCGACCAGCGCAGCGCCCCCACCTTGCCGTCGATGCCGCGCACGCCGAACCCGCCGGGCACCAGCACGGCGTCGACACCCTCGAGGGAGGCCTGGGCGCCCTCCGGCGTCTGGCAGTCGTCGGCGGCGACCCAGCGGATGGCCACCTTCGCGTCGTTCGCGAAGCCGCCGGCGCGCAGCGCCTCGGTCACCGACAGGTAGGCGTCGGGCAGGTCGATGTACTTGCCGACCAGCGCGACCTCGACGTTGTGCTCGGGCTCGTGCACGCGCTCCAGGAGGCGGCTCCAGCCGTCCCAGTCCACGTCGTGGAAGGGCATGCCCAGGCGGCGCACCACGTAGGCGTCCAGGCCCTCGGAGTGGATGACGCGCGGGATGTCGTAGATCGAGGGCGCGTCGGCGCAGTTGATCACTGCCTCGTTGTCGACGTCGCACATGAGCGCGATCTTGCGCTTGATGCTCTCGGGGACCACGCGGTCGGAGCGCAGCACGATGGCGTCGGGCTGGATGCCGATCGAGCGCAGCGCTGCCACGGAGTGCTGCGTCGGCTTGGTCTTCAGCTCGCCCGACGGGCCGATGTACGGCACCAGCGAGACGTGCAGGAAGAACACGTTGTCGCGGCCGAGCTCGTGCCGCACCTGGCGGGCGGACTCGAGGAAGGGCTGCGACTCGATGTCGCCGACGGTGCCGCCGATCTCCGTGATGATCACGTCGACGTCGTCGGACGCCTGCTCGCGCATCCGGAACTTGATCTCGTCGGTGATGTGCGGGATGACCTGAACGGTGTCGCCCAGGTACTCGCCGCGGCGCTCCTTGGCGATGACACGCGAGTACACCTGGCCGGTGGTCACGTTGGACGAGGCGGGGAGCTCGACGTCGAGGAAGCGCTCGTAGTGCCCGATGTCCAGGTCGGTCTCGGCGCCGTCCTCCGTGACGAAGACCTCACCGTGCTGGAACGGGTTCATGGTGCCGGGATCCACGTTGAGGTAGGGATCCAGCTTCTGCATCGTGACGCTGAGGCCACGGGAACGGAGCAGGCGGCCGAGTGACGACGCCGTCAGACCCTTGCCGAGAGAGGACGCCACACCACCGGTGACGAAGATGTGCTTGGTCGGCGTGGAGGCGCCGGACCGCTGACGGGACTGGAGACTGCTTCGGTGTTCGACCACGGAACTCCATCCTAAACGAGGTACGGCGTGCTGGTGGTGTTACGACCAGCACACGCGCTCGCCGCGCGGGACCATCGACCGGTTTTGGTCGAGTCTGCCCCTGCTGCGGCCTTCGCGCTCGCTAAGTCAGGCCTTCCGGGAGAACTTCCTCCCCAGCTTCCTGAACAGCGGCCCGACGGCGGCACGCAGGTCCCGGTCGAGCAGCACCGCCACCGCCAGCGCGACGAGCGCGGCCAGCAGCCCGAAGGCCAGCCCGAGGCCCAGCTCGGCGGCGAACTCGCCGCCGTCGAACGGCACCTCGTTCAGCGCCGGGTCCGAGAACGAGAAGTAGGACGTCGCGGTCAGGCCGAGCTGCCACGGCAGCCAGAGCCCGGCCGCGGCGCCGACGGCGGCCGCCACGAGCACCACGAGCAGCGCCCGCCAGACGCGGTCCAGCGCGGGCGGGCCCAGGTGCCGCCGGACCGCCAGGAGCAGCCCCAGACCGGCCACGACCATCCCGGCCGTGCCCACGGCACCGAGCGCCGCCATCACGTTGGTCCGCAGCGCGAGGTCGACGCACGACGTCGCGGCACAGGCCGGCTCGCGGCCGGCGAACAGCAGCGGCACCAGGGCCGCGCCGACCGCCGCGACGCCCCACCCGCTCGCGGTCGCGGTCACCGCGGCCCGCCCGTGGTCGACGGCGTACAGCGCGCGCGACAGGTGCAGGATCAGCGCGAACCCGATCAGCCCGGGCGCCATGGTGATCAGTCCCGCCGCCAGCCCGGGGGCGTCGCCCAGCACGATGAGGTCGAAGACCTGCTCGACGAACGGGGCCGCCGCGATCAGCGCGGCCATGCCCAGGGCCGTCACGAGCAGCAGGGTGCGCGTCGTGCGGGCCACCAGGGCGCGCAGCTCGCCGGTCCGGCCGGCCGAGGCGTGCTCCGCGAAGTGCGGGAACGCGCTGGTCGCGATCGGGAACGCGAGCACCGCGTACGGCAGCAGGTAGACCTGCTGGGCGTACAGGTAGACCGAGAGCGTGCCGTCGCCACCGGCGGCGTTGGCCGCGCGCAGCGTGAGGAACACCGAGAGCTGCTGGGCCACCAGCGCGCCCACGCCCGCGAACGCCAGGCGGGCGGCACGCGGCCCCTCGCCGGACGGGAACCGCAGCGTGGGCCGCAGCCGCAGGCCGGTGCGCCACACGGGCACCACCAGCGGCAGCGCCAGGAAGAGCACGCCCACCGTGGTGCCCCACGCCAGCCAGACCAGTGCCTGCGACGAGAGCGCGGCGACGTCCCGCTGGTCGCCGTCGGCCAGCAGGTAGAAGACCCCGTAGACCACGATCACGACGAGGCTGGAGACCAGCGGCGCGAACGCCGGCCAGAAGAACCGCTTGTGCGCCTGGAGGATGCCGCCCAGCACGACGGCGATCCCGTAGAGCGGCACCTGCACGGCGAACACCCGCAGGAACGCCGTGGCGACGTCCACCTGCGCCGGGTCGTCCAGCCCGGTCAGGCCGATGATCGGGCGCGCGAGGAGCGCGGTCAGCCCGGCCAGCGGCACGAGGACCACCAGCGTCCAGCCCAGCAGCGCCGACGCGATCCGGGAGGCCTGCTCCTTCGAGGCCGCGGTGCCGTCGGCGGTGAACGCCGCCCGGGCCAGGGGCCCGGCGAGCAGCGGCACGACGGCGCCCGCGAGCGCGCCGCCGGCCGCGACCTCGAACAGCAGGTTGGGCAGCTGGTTGGCCGAGTTGAAGACCGTCCCGACGCCGTCCGACCCGAGCCACGCGCCCTGCGCGAGCCAGCGGCCGAAGCCGACCAGGCGGCTGGCGAGGGTGACGACGGTGACGAGCAGCGCCGCGCTCGCCAGGGACCGGGTGCGGCTCACGCGCCCGGGGTGGCCACGGGCTTGGTCTGCGCGAGCTCGGCGACCGACTCCTCGACCGCGGCCGAGGGGCGCCGGCCGAGCATGTCGGCCTTGTTCAGCCACTCGTTGTCGGCGATCACCTTCGAGAAGCTCACCTTCTCGGACGCGAGCATGAGGCCGACGACGCCGGTGAGCGCCGCCCACCGCACCGCGCGGGGCGCGTTGAACGCGACCTGGCTGCCGACGAGCGCGCCGAGGGCGTTGGCGCCGCCGTCGCCCAGCATGTCCTTCTCCCCCAGGTCGCCCGGTGCCGCCGCCGCGGCGGCACCCAGCACGGCACCCGCCGCGCCGGTACCGGCGAGGGCGAACGGCAGGCTCGCCGCGACGCCGGCCTTCAGGGCCCGGCCGGGGCGCAGATCGAAGAGGTTGATCAGGTTGGCGGTGCCGCCGATGAGCGCGCCGTTGAGGCCGATGTCGACCAGGTGGCCGAACGCGCTGCGTGCCGTGCGGGGCGTGCCGACGGCGGACGCCAGCAGCGCGGAGCCGGAGATGCCGAGCACCTTGAGGCCGCCCGTGGTCAGCCGGCCCTCCTTGAGCGCCCCGAGGTGGCCGCGCAGGCCCTTGGTGCGGGTGGCGGTGTCCTCGGCGAGGTCGTCGTAGAGGCCGAACGCGCCCGCGGCGGCCGTGGCGAACGCCGTCGCGCCCGGGGCGGTGCCGCCCCCGACCGCCGCGCCGGCCACGAGACCGGCCGTGACCGCCGGCCCCTCCAGCAGGCTGATCGGCTCGCCGCGGTGGTTGGTCCGCGTCCACGTGTCGTCCCCGCCGAGGGAGCCCCCGGCGACCTTCTCGTCGAGCTTGCGGCGCGCGAACGCCGTCGCGATCCCGGCCACGACGCCCGCGACGATGAACCTTCCTGCACCCATGACTACCCCTCGGTCCGTGTATCGGTCTTTTCGCTGCCCGTGCCGGCTCGGCCTCTGCTCGTACCTGCTCAGCCCGCGGTGTCGCCGACGGTGTCGCCGGCCGTGTCGTCCGCGGCGGGCGGCAGCACCGCCGTCGCGTCGTCCTCAAGGCCGTACTGCCCGACGACGCCGTCCAGGCGCGCCGCGACCGCGAGCGGGACGTTGATGCGGCCCACGAGCCGGTCGACGCCGCTGACGGTCGTGACCACCGCGGCGATGTCCTCGTCGTCGCGCACCGCCTGCACGGCGTCGCCCGGGTCGTCCGTCGGGCCGGCGAGGATCGCCGCGCCGGTGACCTCCTGGGCCGCCAGCGTCACGGCCGTCCACACGTCCGGCGTCGGCTCCGCCTCCTCGGTGGTGCCGTCCGCCGTCTCCTGCGGCTGCCCGGCGGGGCCCACGAGCAGCACGAGCGCCTGCGCGGCCTCCGTCTGCTCGTCGCCCGGCTCCGCGAAGCCGAACCGCTCCAGCTGGGCCTCCAGGTCGGTGGCCTGCGAGCTGCGGTCGGCGCCGCCGTCGCTGCCGGTGAGCGAGAGGGCCAGCGCGGCGCCGAGCAGGGCGTTCGGGTCGTCCGTCTCGGGGACCGCCGAGCCGAGGTTGACGCGCAGCCCCTCGGCCACGGTCTCGCGGGTCGACTCCTCGGCGGGGTCGGTCCACGCCTCCGTGAGCTCCGTCTTGGCCACGACCGAGGCGCCCGCGGTGTCGAGCTGGTTCAGCACGCCGTCGTGCACCTCCTGCGAGACCTCGCCGAGCTGCACCACCGCCACGCGCTCGCCCTCGAGCGAGCCGGAGACCAGGCGCGTGCCCACCGCCTCGATGTACCGCTCGTCGCCGTCCAGCGCGCCCTGCGTGGCGTCCAGCTCGGTGCGCAGGTCGGTGCGCTCGGCACGCAGCGCGTCCACCTGTTCCGTCAGCGTCTCACCGATCGCCCCCTGCAGCGGGCCGGCGCCGAGGATGATGCCGACGGCGAGGGCGAGGAAGACGGAGATGAGCGAGACGAGGTGGTATCGGAAGTCGATCACGGTGGGAAGGAGTCCTTAAGCATGTTCCGGGCGGTGGGAGGCCCGGTGTCAGGTCGGGGCGGCGTGCTTGCGGGAGGCATCCTCGCAGGTCAGCCGCCGAAGAGGTTACCGATCCAGGACACGACGTCGTCGAACCGTGCCCCCATCAGTCCGAAGAAGGTCTGGCCGGCCGACGTCGAGGCCAGTGCCGCGAGCACCGCCGCGACGCCCGCGCCCGACAGCAGCGTGAGCTGGGTGTTCGAGATCCGCGTGCGGTACAGCCGGGACACGCCCTTGGCGTCGACCAGCTTGCCGCCGACCCGGAGCCGGGTGAGGAAGGTGGAGGCCATGCCCGAGCGCCCCTTGTCGAGGAACTCCACGAGGGTCGCGTGCGTGCCGACGGCGACGATCAGCTCGGCGCCCTTGTCGTCGGCCAGCAGCATGGTGATGTCCTCGCTGGTCCCCGTGGCGGGGAAGACGACGGGCTCCACGCCGAGCGCCTTGACGCGCTCCAGCCCGGGCGCCTTGCCGTCGCGGTAGGCGTGCACCACGATCTCCGCACCGCAGGCCAGCGCCCGGTCGGAGACGGAGTCCATGTCGCCCACGATCATGTCGGGCTGCCAGCCCGCGTCGATGATCGCGTCGGCACCGCCGTCCACGCCGATCAGGACGGGGCGGTTCTCCCGGATGTAGGACCGCAGCTGCGCCAGGTCCTCCCGGTAGTGGTAGCCCCGCACCACGATCAGCACGTGCCGGCCGTCGATGTGGGTCCGGATGTCCGGGACGCCGACGCCGTCGAGCAGGAGGTCCCGCTCGCGGCGCAGGTACGTCATCGTGTTCTCGGCGAACCGCTCGATCTCGGCCGACAGGCCCTCGCGGGCCGCGGCCATGTTCGCGGCCACGGTGCGCGGCGTCTGGTACGTGCCCGTGGCCACGACCTCGCCGTCGACGACGACCTCGCCGCCCACGATCTCGACGTCGGCGTGCTCGTCGATCGTCATGACCGACGGCCCCAGGTCGTCCACCAGGACGATCCCGGCCTCGACCAGGATGTCCGGGCCCGTGTTGGGGTACCTGCCGGACGTCGACGGGGCGGCGTTCAGGACGGCGACGGGCGCGGCCGACACCAGGGCGTCGGCCGCGACACGGTCGATGTCGACGTGGTCGATCACGGCGACGTCGCCGTGGTTCAGCCGGGACGTGAGCTCCTTGGTGCGCGCTCCGATCCGGGCGGGACCGTGCGCCACGGCCTGCGGCAGCACCGGGGCCTGCTCGGCGGCACTCTTCGCTGCGCCCTTGTCGGCGCGCTTCTCGGGTCGGGAGATCAGCTTCATCCGCTCTATCGTCCCACGACCGAGGACTCCAGGAGCTCCAGCGCGTGGGTACGCGCCGTCTCCGAGTCGTCCTGGCCGGACAGCATGCGCGCCAGCTCGCGGACGCGTGCGTCCGCGGTGACCTCGCGCACGCCCGTGACCGTGATCATCCCGTCGTCCCCGTCGCTCGCGCCGGCCTCGCCGTCCGAGCTCTTGGTGACCACGAGGTGGGCGTCCGCGAACGCGGCGACCTGGGCCAGGTGGGTCACGACGACCACCTGGGTGCTGCGCCCGAGCTGCGCGAGCCGGCGGCCGACCTCGACCGCCGCCCGGCCGCCGACCCCGGCGTCGACCTCGTCGAAGACGAACGTGCTGCGCGGGGTGTCGGCCGTGCGCGCCGCGGCCGCGCCGCCCGACGTCGCCAGGGCGACCTCCAGGGCGAGCATCACGCGGGAGAGCTCACCGCCGGACGCGCCCTTGCCGAGCGGGCGCTCCGGGGCGCCCGGGTGCGGCACCAGCAGGAACGTGACCTGGTCGGCGCCGAACGGACCCGGCTGGTCGAGCAGGTCCACCGTGACCACGAGGTGCGCGCCGCCCATCGCGAGGCCGTGCAGCTCGCTCGTCACGGCCTCGGCCAGCTCGGTCGCGCCGCGGGTGCGCTCGGCCGTGAGGATCTCCGCCAGCCGGGCCAGCTCGCCGTCCAGCTCGGCCACGCGGGCCCGCATCGAGGTGAGGCGGTCGCCGCCGTCGTCCAGGTCGAGCAGGCGCAGGCCCGCGTCGCTGGCCCACTGCAGCACCTCGTCGATGGTCTCGCCGTAGGACCGGGTCAGGGCGTTCAGCTCCGCCATCCGGTTGTGCGCCGTCTCCAGCCCGGCCGGGTCGGCCTGCAGGTCGTCCACGTAGGCGGCGACGTCGGTCGCGACGTCCGACAGCAGGTAGCCCACCTCGGCGAACCGGGTGGCGAGCACGCCGAGCGCGGCGTCGGAGTGCGCCGCCGCGTCCAGGGCGCGCCGCGCCCGCTCGACCAGCGCGATCGCGTTCTCCCGGGCGCCGTCGGCGTCCTCGCCCGCGACGGCCTCGTGCGCCTCGGTGGCCGCCGTGCGCAGGCCCTCCGCGTTGGACAGGCGCTCGATCAGCGCCTGCAGCTCGACGTCCTCGCCGCTGACCGGGTCGACCCGCTCGATCTCCTCCAGGCCGATGCGCAGCAGCTCCACCTCGCGGGCCCGCTCGGCGCCGCGCGCCTCCAGGTCCGCGATCTCGGTCAGCAGGCCGCCGCGCTCGCTCCACGCGGTGCGGTAGGCGGCCAGCACGCGCTGGTGGGCGGGGCCCACGAACGTGTCCAGCGCGTCGCGCTGCTTCGCGGAGGTGCGCAGCCGCAGCTGGTCGGCCTGGCCGTGCACGGTGAACAGGTCCTCGGCGATCTCCGCGAGCACGCCCTGCGGCACGGCACGGCCGCCCAGGTGCGCGCGGGAGCGCCCGTCGGCGATGGTCCGCAGGATCACGACGGTGCCGTCGTCCTCCACCTCACCGCCCGCCTCGTCGACGCGGCCCAGCACGGCGTCGCGCCCGGAGACGCGCACCCGCCCCTCGACCGCTGCCGACGACGCGCCCGGGCGCACCGACTGCGGGTCCGCCTTGGCGCCCATGAGCAGGTTCAGCCCCGTGAGCACCATCGTCTTGCCCGCGCCCGTCTCGCCCGTGATGACGGTCAGGCCGTCCGACAGGGGTACCCGGGCCGAGCGGATGACGCCCAGGTTCTCGATAGCGATCTCCTCGAGCACCTGACTCCTTAATTCTCTGTTGTGGGGTCGGCTGGGTCAGAAGGTACATCCTGCCCTGCTGCCTGCCCCGACCCGACACGGTCCCGCCAGCCCGAGACGGGCAGGCTGAACTTCGACACGAGGCGGTCCGCGAACGGCGCGTTCGACAACCGTGCGAGCCGCACCGTACCGCCCTGGCGCACGACGACGCGAGAACCGCGGGGCAGCCGGATCTCCCGGCGCCCGTCACAGGTCAGCACGCCCTCGACCGTCGACTGCGGCAGCACGTCGACCGTGTACCGCGACTTCGGGCCGATCACGAGCGGCCGCGCGAACAGCGCGTGCGCCGACAGCGGCACCATCAGCACGGCGTCGACGTCCGGCCAGATCACCGGCCCGCCGCCCGAGAAGGCGTGGGCCGTGGAGCCCGTCGCGGTGGACATCACCACCCCGTCGCAGCCGAACGACAGCAGCGGACGGCCGTCCACCCCGATCGCGACCTCGAGCATGCGGTCGCGCGACGCCTTCTCGACGGTCGCCTCGTTCAGCGCCCAGCCGACCACCGGCTCCGCGGTGCCCGGCAGATGCACGGTCACGTCGACCGTGGCACGCTCCTCCACGTCGTAGTCCCGGGCGACCAGCCGCCGGACGGCGGCGCCGAGGTCCTCGCGCTCCGACTCGGCGAGGAAGCCGACGTGCCCGAGGTTCACGCCGAGCAGCGGCACGTCCGTGCCGCGGGTCAGCTCCGCCGCGCGAAGGATCGTGCCGTCGCCCCCGAGCACCATCACTGCCTCGGCGTTGTGCACGCCCTCCGCGAGGCGCTTGGCGGCCATGTGGTCGCCGAACTCCTCCGCGAGCGCGTCGTCGTGCAGCGTGTACTCGAAGCCCGCCGCCTTCAGCTCGCGCAGCGCCTCGGCCAGCGCGGCGACCGCCCGGGGACGACCACCATGGGTCACGATGAGGACGCGCCGGGTCACGGTCGGGACTCCTTCTGCTCGGTCTGCTGCTGGACGGTGTCCTGCTGGTCTGTCTGCGTCTGGTCCGTGTGCTGCTCCTGCCGTCCTGCCGGCCGGTCGGCCGGGGGTGCGTCGTCCTGCCGTCCGTGCACGACGACGGCCGGCGGCTCCGGCGGGTGGCCGGGCCGGGCCGCGGGCTCGCCGTGGGCCGGGTCCCAGCCCACCGCCGTCTCGACGGCCGCCGCGAGGGCCAGGTCGTCCCCGGGGGTCCAGTCGGTCGCGCCCGCCGGCGTCAGCCACACGAAGAACTCGCGGTTGCCGCTCGGACCGGGCAGCGGGCTCGGCACCACCGCACGCGCCAGCAGGCCCAGGCCCTCGGCGGCGCGCAGCACGGTGGTGACCGCCTCGGCGTGCAGCGCGCGGTCGCGCACCACGCCGCCGCTGCCCAGGCGCTCGCGCCCCACCTCGAACTGCGGCTTGACCATCAGCAGCGCCTGCGCCCACGGGCGCAGCACGGCCGCGACGGCGGGCAGCACCACGGTCAGGGAGATGAACGAGAGGTCGGCGACCACGAGGTCCGGGGCCCGGGCCAGGTCGCCCGGCGTCAGGTCGCGGACGTTGAGGCCCTCGACCACCGTCACCCGGTCGTCGTCACGCAGCGCCGGCACGATCTGGTCGTGGCCCACGTCGACCGCCACCACATGGGCGGCGCCGCGGCGCAGCAGCACGTCCGTGAAGCCCCCGGTCGAGGCGCCGAGGTCGGCGCAGAACGCGCCCTCGACCACCGGTCCGCCCGGCACGTGGGCCAGGGCGTCGAGCGCCCCGACCAGCTTGAGCGCGGCGCGCGACGCATACTCGTGCTCGGGGTCGGCGCCGGGGGCGACCGACACCTCGTCGCCGTCGGACACCGCCGACGAGGGCTTGACCACCGCCCGCCCCGCCACCGTGACCCGGCCGGACGAGACGAGCTCCGCGGCGTGCCGCCGCGAACGGGCCAGCCCGCGGCGAACCAGCTCCGCGTCCACGCGCGTGCTCACAGTCGTCGTCACCACCGTCAGGCGTCACCGCTCAGGTGCGCGCGCAGGGCGTCGTGGACCGCCTCGAACCGGGCGACGTGCTCGGCCGGGGGCAGGTCGTCGAGCCCGTCGAGCGCCTCGAGCGCATGCCGGACGCCCGCCTCGGGATCGGCCGGGCCGGTCGCGGGTTCCTGGGTCTCGTAGAACTCGTCCATCGTGCGTCAACGCTCCACTGTGCTCGTCCGTGCTCGTGCCTGCTGGTGCCTTCTCTTGCCAGCTCCCTGGTGACGGCCCACCGCGCGCGAACCGTCGGCATGCTGCAAGACACGGTACCTGTCGCCTCCGACAGAACCTGGGAGAACTCCGTCAGGTTCTCTGCGGGGAGAAGCGGTACCGCGCGGCCTGCCCGGTCCCCGCCTTCGAAGAGATCAGAGCGAGAAGTCCGGGACCGACGCCGGGTCCAGGGGCTCGCCCGCGTCCGTCGCGGCCCAGGACGCGGCGCACGCGGCGCGGACCAGGTCGATCCCGGCGCCGTCGAGCCGCAGCTCGCCGTCGGCCACCTGGGCCGCCGCGCCGCCGGACACGAACCACCCGTCCGCGAGCTCCGGCGCCCGGTGCGACTCCAGCAGGGCCCGCAGGTCGGCCCCCACGAACGACGGGCGCTCCCCCGGCACGGCCAGCACGGCGTCGCGCGCCGTCGAGACGCCCGTCAGGACGTGCAGTCCCGGGTACCCGCCGCCGCGCGCGCCGGCGAGGTCGGTGTCGAGCCGGTCCCCGATCACCAGCGGCCGGCTCGCCCGGGCCCGCTCGACCGCGAGCCGGTACATGGTGGGCGACGGCTTGCCCGCGCTGTCCGGGGTGACCCCCGTCGCCGACACCACGGCCCCCACCAGGGCGCCGTTCCCCGGCGCGAACCCGCGCGCCGTCGGGAGCGACAGGTCGAGGTTGCTCGCCACGTGCCAGGCGCCGCGACCGACCGCGTACGCGGCCTCCGCGAGCTGCGCCCAGCCCAGCTCGGGGGAATAGCCCTGGGCGACGGCGTCCGGCTCGTCGTCCGCCGACTCCACCACCGTGAAGCCCGCGGACCGCACCGCCGTGACCAGGCCCTTGCCGCCCACGACGAGCACCTTCGCGCCCTCGTCGAGCCGCGTGGTGAGCAGCGCCGCGCACGCCTGCGCGGCGGTCATCACCTCGTCCGGATCGGTCGGGATGTCCAGCCCGGTGAGCTGGCCCGCGACGTCCTCCGGCTCGCGCGACGCGTTGTTCGTCACGAACAGCAGCCGCATCCCGCCCGAGCGTGCGGCGGCCAGGCTCGCCGACGCGTGCTCGATCGGCAGGTGCCCCTTGTACGCCACGCCGTCCAGGTCGACGAGCGCGAGGTCATAGGCCTCGGCGAGCGGGACGTCGCTCGCCAGCAGCCCGGCGGTCGCCGTCACGCCTTCTCCTGCCCGACGTCGGACCGGTCGCCCTCGGCGGCCGGCTCACCCTCGGCATCGGACGCCTCGGTGTCGGTCGCCTCGGTGTCGGACGCCTCGTCGGACTCGGCGGCACTCGGCTCGTCGACGGCGTCTGCCTCGGGCTCGTCGGCTCCGTCGTCGTCGGTGTCGGGCTCGTCGCTGTCCTCGGGCTCGTCGGGCGAGCCGGCGGAGTCGGCCGAGTCAGCTGACTCAGCCGAGTCTGCCGAGTCCGGGGAGTCGGCAGAGTCCGGGGAGTCGCCGGAATCGGCCGAGTCCGAGTCCTCTTCGTCGTCGTCCGAGTCCTCGTCGTCGTTGGAGTCCTCGTCCGAGTCGTCCTCGTCGTCCGCGAACTCCTCCGGGTGCTCGGCGGCGTACTCCTGCTCGGCGATCGCCGCGTCCTCCTCGACGTCGAAGACGGTGATGTCCTCGTCCGGCGTCTGCGCGCCGATCGCCCGCTCGAGGGCCTCGCTGTCGACCGTCGCCAGGAGCGCGGCGGCCTCGTCGGCCCGGCCGGCGGCCTCGAGCGCCACGGCGCGAGCCTGCACCACGCGCAGCCCGAGGTCGCCCTGGGCGTCCTCGGCGGAGACCTTGTCCAGCACGGCCAGGGCGGCGTCGTGCTCGCCCAGGTCGGAGCGGGCGCCGCTCGCCACGATCGCGAGCTCGATCCGGCCGGTCGCGTCGAGCGTCGCCGCCTCCTCCGAGGCCGCGAGCGCCAGGGCGCGCTCCGGACGGCCGAGGCCGCGCTCGGCGTCCGCCATGATCGGCAGGTGCTCCGAGGAGCCGTTCAGCCGGCGGACGGTGCGCAGCTCGCGCAGCGCCTCCGCGAACCGGTTGGTGTGGTAGGCGGCGAGGCCCGCGGCCTCGCGCACGATGTCGATCCGCCCGGCACCGCGCACCGCGGCCTGGGTGTGCTCGTAGGCGCGCTCCGGGTCGACGTCGAGCAGCCGGCCCGCCATCACCAGGTGCAGCCCCACGTACTCGGCGTGGTCCTTGCTCAGCCCGCGCAGGCGCGAGCGCACGTCGCGGTCGAGCTGGCTGAACGAGGCGTCCTCGGCGATCTCCGGCTCCGGGGCGCGGGGAGCGCGCTCCTCACGCTCCTCGCGGTTCTCCTGGCGGGGCCGGTCGTCGCGGTCGCCGAACGAGCGGCGCGGACGGTCACCACCGCGCTCGTCGTGGCGCGAGCGGTTGCCGCCGCGGTCGTCACGGCGGGGACGGTCATCACCGCCGCGGTCGTCACGGCGCGGACGGTCGCCGCCGCGGTCGTCGAACGACCGACGCGGGCGGTCGTCGTTCCCCTGGAACGAGCGGGCGCCGCCGGAGTGCCCACCGCGGCCGCCGCGGTCGTCCCGGTCGCCGTACGAACGGCGCGGACGGTCGTCGTCGTTGCGCCGGAAGGGGCGGTCACCACCACGGTCGTCACGACGCGGGCGGTCACCACCACGGTCGTCGAAGGACCGACGCGGACGGTCGTCCCGGTTGTCGAAGGAGCGCTGCGGGCGGTCGTCGCGCCCCCGGCTGTCGCGGGCGCCGTCACGGTCCTCGAAGGAACGGCGCGGACGCTCGTCGCGGTTGTCGAACGAGCGGCGGGGCTGCTCGTCGTCGTTGCGACGGTACGGACGGTCACCACCACGGTCGTCACGACGCGGACGGTCACCGCCACGGTCCTCGAACGACCGGCGCGGACGCTCGTCGTCATTACGCCGGAACGGACGGTCACCACCACGGTCGTCACGACGCGGACGGTCACCGCCGCGGTCGTCGAACGACCGACGCGGGCGGTCGTCACGGTCGTTGAACGAGCGCTGCGGACGGTCGTTGCGGTCGCCGAAGGACCGGCGGGGCCGGTCGTCGTCCTGCCGCGCCGGACGGTTCTCGCCGCGGTCGTCGAAGCTCCGGCGCGGCCGGTCGCCGCCCCGGTCGTCGAAGGACCGGCGCGGCCGGTCGTCCCGGTCGAAGCTCCGGCGGGGGCCGTCGTCGCGGCGCGCGGGACGGTCGCCCCCGCGGTTGTCGCGCTCCTCGTACCGGCGCGGACGGTCTGCGTCGTTGCCACGGTACGGGCGGTCGTTCCGGGCGCCGCGGCCGTCGCGGCCGCCCCGGTTGTCCCGGTCTCCGTACGAGCGACGGGGACGGTCATCGCCGCCCCGCTGGTACGGACGGTCGCCGCCGCGGTCGTCCCGACGCGGACGGTCGCCGCCGCGGTCGTCGGAGGACCGGCGCGGACGGTCGTCGTCGCGCCGGGGCCCGCTGCCCCCGCGGCCGCCGTCATACCGGCGGCCCCGGTCACCACCGCGCTCACCGCCCCGGTCGTCGCGACGCGGCGCGTGGCCGTCGTTGCGGTAGGCGCCCTTGCGCTCGCCGCGGCGGTCGCCCTCGCGGTCGTTCCCCTGGTCACGGGGCGTTTCGTTCACGGTGTTCCCTTCGATGACAGATGCCCGGACATTCTCCCACGGGAGCGGCCGCTCCCCGTGGTCGAGGGACTGTGACGTGCACGTCCACGGGCTCCGCGCATCAGCCCCGGGACGGGCCGAGCAGCTCCTCCGGGCCTGCCCCGCGCAGCGACGCGTCCAGCACCAGCACCATGTGCGCGGTCGGCATGGCGCGCCCCTGCCGGGACAGCGCGTCGGTGATCTGCAGCAGGCAGCCCGGGTTGGACGTGACCAGCAGCTCGGCGCCGGTCGCCGCCACGTGCGCGGCCTTGCGGTCCCCCAGCTCGCGCGCCGGCTCCGGGTTGGTGAGGTTGTAGATGCCGGCCGACCCGCAGCACATGTCGCCCTCGGCGATCTCCTTGACCACGAGCCCCGGTACGGTCGCGAGCACCGTGCGCGGCTGGGCCTTGACGCCCTGCGCGTGCCGCAGGTGGCAGGCGTCGTGGTAGGCGACGGTCAGCGGCAGCGGATGCCGCGGCGCCACGGGATCCAGCTCCGCCAGCACCTCGGAGACGTCCCGGGTCCTCTCCGCGAAGGCGGCGGCACGCTCGGCGTACTCCGGGTCGTCCGCCAGGAGGTCCGCGTAGTCCTTCATCGTGGAGCCGCACCCGGCCGAGTTCGCCACGATCCGCTCCACGCCGGCGTCCGCGAACGCGTCGATCAGCGCCCGCGCGTAGTCCAGGCCTTCGGCCTCCCGCCCGGCGTGCACGGACAGCGCACCGCAGCACCCCTGGTCCGGCGGCACGACGACGTCGCAGCCCTCCGCCGCGAGCACCCGCGCCGTCGCGGCGTTGACGCCGGGGTAGAACTCCCGCTGCACGCAGCCCAGCAGCAGCCCGACCGTCATCCGCCGCTCCCCGACGGCGGGCACGCGCGCCGGCACCGGGATGCGCGGGCCCACGGGCGGCGCGATCGCCTCCATCGTCGCCAGCGTCGGCGAGACCCGGGCCAGCACCGGCCGCACCAGGCGCGACAGCCCCGAACGCTGATAGGCCGCAAGCAGCGGGAGCACGCGCCGCAGCCGCCCCGGCCGCGGGAACAGCGCGAAGACCGCCGACCGCAGCAGCCGCTGCCCCCGCGTCCGGTGCTCGGCACCGCGCCGCTCGACCTGCTGCCGTGTCGCCTCGACGAGCCTGTCGTACCGCACCCCCGACGGGCACGCCGTCACGCACGCCATGCAGCCGAGGCACGCGTCGACGTGCTGGACGAGCGCCGGCGACATCGGCTCCCCCTCCAGCCCCTGCTTCATGAGCTGGATCCGGCCGCGCGGCGAGTCCATCTCCTCGCCCCACAAGGAGTAGGTGGGGCACGCGGGCAGGCAGAACCCGCAGTGCACGCAGTCGTCCACGAGCTCCCGGGCGGGCGGGTGGTGCCCGTCAAAGGCCCCTTGCCGGTTGACCCCAGGCCCGTCGAAGGAGCCCAGCAGGTCCGGCTTCGCCTCGGTCATCAGATGCCTCCCACGAATCGGCCCGGCGCCAGGTTCCGCCCGGGATCGAGCTGCCGCTTGATCGACCGCATCAGGTCGAGCCCGCCCACGGGACCCCACGCGTCGAGCGCCGCACGCACGTCGCGCGACGCCCGCAGCACGGTCACGGTCCCCTCCCGCGGGCTGGGCGCGGCGGCCCGCAGGTGCCCGACGGCGAGCGCGGTCGCCTCGGGCGGACCCGTCACCGCGGCGTGCAGCGCCCCGGCGGCGGTCCCGCGCAGCGCGATCCCGACGTCGTACCGCTGCTCGGCGTCGCGCGCCGCAGCCAGCAGGTCGGCTACCCCGGTGAGCGTGGCGGTCGCCTTGGCCAGGGTCGGCCCGTTCTGCCCGACGGCGGCCCCCGGCAGCTCGCCCCACCACGACGGCGGTCCGGCCTGGACCCGTCCGCCCAGCAGCTCGGCGGCCGCGGCGGCCCGCTGCCTGACAGCGGCCGTCGTCCCCTCCACCAGCACCGCCACCTCGGCGACGTCGCTCCCCGCGGGCCGGTCGATCTCGACCGCCGCGGGCGCGAGCTGCGAGGCCACCACGTCCCGCGCCCGCGCGGCGACGTCGGCCAGAGGGCCGGAGCCGGTCGCGAAGGCCCGGGCCGGCCGGGCCGGATGCAGCCGGAACGCCGCGCGGACCACCACGCCGAGAGTGCCGTACGCGCCGGTCAGGAGCTTGGCGAGGTCGTATCCGGCGACGTTCTTGACCACCTTGCCGCCCGAGCTGGCGCGGGTGCCGTCGGCGAGCACCACCGTGGCGCCCAGCACGAGGTCGCGGACGGCGCCGCGCTGCAGGCGGCGGGGACCGGACGCGCCGGTCGACAGCATGCCGCCCACGGTGGACCCGCCCGCGAGCCGGCCCGGCGGCAGGTCCACCACGAGCTCCTGGGCGGCCCGCCCGACGGTCTCCGACAGGGCGGCGACGGGCAGCCCGGCCTCCGCGACCACGACGAGGTCGCCCGCGCCGTGCTCCACGAGCCGGTCGAGCCCCGTCGTGTCCAGGACGAGGTCGACACGTTCGGGCGGCGCGCCCCAGTCGAGCGCCGTACCGGCCCCGCGCGCCACGGTGACCAGTCCCTGCGCGGTCGCCTCCCGCAGCACGGCCGCCACCCCCTCCGCCGACGCCGGGCGCGCGACCGCCCGGGCGAGCACCCCGTCGACGGTGTCGCCCGGACTCGCCTCCCGCACCTCTCCCCCGTGCTGCCGCAGCGCGTCGCCGAGCCGCTGCAGGTCCGCCATCAGAAGACCTCCGCCACGCCGGACTCCGCCAGGGGGTGCGCGCCCTGGTGCCGCCCGGGGCGCTCCCCGCACAGCCGCGGCGTGGGGAACACCTTGCCGGGGTTGGAGATGCCGTCGGGGTCGAACGCGCAGCGCACCGCCTGCATCGTGTCGAGGTCGTCGGCGGTGAACATGCGCGGCATGTGCTTGGCCTTGTCGGCGCCCACGCCGTGCTCGCCCGTGATGGACCCGCCGTGCTCCAGGCACAGGTCGAGGATGCCGCCGGCCACCGCCTCCGCACGTTCGACAGCGCCTTCGACCGCGCCGTCGAACAGCACGAGCGGGTGCAGGTTGCCGTCGCCCGCGTGGAAGACGTTCGCCACCCGCACGCCGGCACGCTCGCCCAGCTCCGCGATCTGCCGCAGCACCAGCGGCAGCGCCGTCCGCGGGATCACGCCGTCCTGCACGATGTAGTCCGGGCTGATCCGGCCGACCGCCGCGAACGCGGACTTGCGGCCCTTCCAGATCAGGGCGCGCTCGTCGTCGTCCGCCGCGACCCGCACCTCGAACGCGCCGGCAGCCTCGCACAGCCGCACGACGTCGTCGAACTCCCCCGCGACGTCCGGCGCCGGACCGTCCAGCTCGACCACCAGCACGGCACCCGCCCCGCGCGGGTAGTCGCAGCGCACGGCGGCCTCGGCGGCCTCGATCGCGAGCGCGTCCATCATCTCGATCGCGGCGGGGATCACGCCGGCCGCGATGATCGCGGAGGTGGCAGCCCCGGCGTCGTCCATGGAGCGGAAGGCGGCCAGCAGCGTGCGGACCTCCTGCGGCAGCCGGGTCAGGCGCACCGTCGCCGCGGTGACCACGCCGAGCGTGCCCTCGCTGCCCACGAGCGCGCCGAGCAGGTCGTACCCGGGCGCGTCCGGTGCCTTGCCGCCGATCTCGACCTGCTCGCCGCCGGGCGTCACCAGATCCACGCCCGTGACGTGGTTGGTGGTGAAGCCGTACTTGAGGCAGTGCGCCCCGCCGGAGTTCTCGGCGACGTTCCCGCCGATCGAGCACACCGACTGGCTGGACGGGTCGGGCGCGAAGTAGTGGCCGTCCGGGCTGGTCGCGGCGGTGAGCTGCAGGTTGATCACCCCCGGGTCGGCCACGGCGCGCTGGTTCGCGGCGTCGATCTCCCGGACCGCCCGCATCTGCGACATGACCACGAGCACCCCCTCGGAGTGCGGCAGCGCCCCGCCCGACAACCCCGTGCCCGACCCGCGCGCGACGAACGGCACGCCGTGCCGGGCGCAGGCCCGCACCGTTTGCGCGACGTCGGCGGCGTCCCGCGCCAGGACCACGACCCCGGGGATCACGCGGTACGCGGCGAGCCCGTCGCACTCGTAGGTCCGCCGACGCTGCCGGTCCGTGATGACCCGCTCCGTCCCGAGCGCCCCGAGCAGCTCACCGACGACGTCCCGCAACCCCGACCCACCAGATCCCACGGCAACCTCCTCGTTGCACGGTCCTCCGTCAGGTCACGGCATGCGGGCGTAGGCCGGGAGGGTCAGGAAGTCGGCGTAGTCGTCGGCGACCGCCACCTCCAGGAACGTCTGCTTCGCCTCCGCGTAGTCTGCCGCGTCACCCGGCAGCTTGGCGATCTCCTCCTCGACGATCCGGTCGATCAGCTCGCGCGTGACCTGGTGGCCGGTGTCGGCGAGCGTCACGTCGTTGTGCAGCCACTGCCACACCTGCGAGCGGGAGATCTCCGCGGTCGCGGCGTCCTCCATGAGGTTGAAGATGGCGACGGCGCCGAGCCCGCCGAGCCACGCCTTGAGGTACTGGATGCCCACCGAGATGTTGTTGCGCAGCCCCGCCTCCGTGACGTCGCCCGGTGTGGACGCGACGTCGAGCAGCTGCGCCGCGGTGACCTGCACCTCCTCGCGGGTGCGGTCGATCTGGTTCGGCCGGTCGCCCAGCACCGACGTGAACACCTCCGTGCAGAGCTCGACCATGCCGGGGTGAGCCACCCACGACCCGTCGAAACCGTCGTTCGCCTCGCGCGTCTTGTCGTCGCGCACCTTGGCGAACGCCGCCGCGTTGACCTCCTCGTCGCGGCTCGGGATGAACGCGGCCATGCCGCCGATCGCGTGCGCGCCGCGGGTGTGACAGGTCTTGACCAGCAGCTCCGTGTAGGCGCGCATGAACGGGACGGTCATGGTGACGGCGTTGCGGTCCGGCAGCATGAAGTCGGTGCCGCGGGTCCGGAACGACTTGATGACGGAGAACATGAAGTCCCAGCGGCCGGCGTTCAGGCCCGAGCTGTGCTCGCGCAGCTCGTAGAGGATCTCCTCCATCTCGAACGCCGCGGGATAGGTCTCGATGAGCACGGTGGCGCGGATGGTGCCCCGCGGGATGCCAAGGAAGTCCTGGGCCAGCACGAACGCGTCGTTCCAGAGCCGTGCCTCCAGGTGCGACTCCATCTTGGGCAGGTAGAAGTACGGACCCTGACCCTTCTCGATCTGCCGCAGGCCGGCGGTGGCCAGGTAGAGCGCGAAGTCCACCAGGCTGCCCGACGCCGGCCGGCCGTCGACCAGGAGGTGCTTCTCCGGCAGGTGCCAGCCGCGGGGACGCACGATGATCGTCGCCAGCTCCACGTCCGGCTTGAGCGCGTAGTGCTTGCCGTTGTCGCCCGTGAAGTCGATGTTCCGGTTGACGGCGTCGAGCAGGTTGAGCTGCCCGCCCACCACGGCGCTCCACTGCGGCGTGTTCGCGTCCTCGTGGTCCGCGAGCCACGCCTTCGCGCCGGAGTTCAGGGCGTTGATGGTCATCTTGCGGTCGGTGGGACCGGTGATCTCGCAGCGGCGGTCCTCGATCCCGGGCGCCGGCGGGGCCACGCGCCACGTCGGGTCCTCGCGGATGTGCCGCGTCTCGGGCAGGAAGTCCAGCGTGCCGCCGGCCGCGAGGTCCTCGACGCGTCGCCGGCGGGCCTGGAGCAGCTCCAGCCTGCGGTCGTCGAGCTCGCGGTGCAGGGCCACGATCAGCCCGAGCGCCTGCGGGGTGAGCACCTCCTCCGCGCGGGGTGCGATGTCGCCGGTGATCGTCAGGCCGTCCGGAGTGTCCACGTCGAGTTCCTTTGGTCGATCGACTCGGGTCCCGCCTAATTCCACGATGCGGAAACCAAATACTTCCTAGTGAAAACCCTAGGTGCCCGACGACGCCCGGTCAACGCGACGGCGCTCCCTCAGCCGCCGGACAGCTCCGCGGTGATCTCCCGCGCCACCGCGTGCAGCACCGGCACGGCACGCTCCCCGAACTCGAACGACACCCGAGCGGCGGGCCCGGACACGGACAGCGCGGTAGGCACGGGCACCCCCGGCACGACGACGGCGAAGCACCGCACGCCGACCTCCTGCTCACCGTCGTCCACGGCATACCCGCGTTCACGGATCTCGCCGACCGCGGCCAGCAGGGCCTCGACGTCGGTGATCGTCCGGTCGGTCGCGGCAGCGAGCCCGGCACGAACGGCGATGTCGCGCACCGCGGCCTCGGGCAGCTCGCCCAGCAGCGCCTTGCCCACACCGGTGCTGTGAAGGTGCACGCGCCGCCCCACCTCGGTGAACATCCGCACGGAGTGCGACGACGCCGCCTGGGCAACGTACACGGCCATCTCTCCGTCGAGCATGGCCAGGTTCGCGGTCTCGCCCAGCTCCCGTGCGACGCGCGCCAGGTGTCGTCGCGCGCCCGCACCGAGCTGACGGCCGGCCGCCTCGCCGAGGCCCATCACCCGCGCGCCGAGCGCATAGCGGCGTGAGGGCAGCCGCCGGGCGTAACCGCGGCCGACGAGGGTCCTCATCAGCCGGTGGATGGTCGGCAAGGGCAGCCCGGACTGCTCCGAGAGCTCACTCAGGCCGGTGTCGCCGTCGAGCGACGCCATGATCTCGAGCAGGTCGAGCGCCCGCTCCACGGACTGCACACCAGGTTCTGCCACGTCGACCTCCCCGTCGGATCGCCAGACGTGTCGCCTGACGGAACCAGCATTCCACAGGGTGGAAGACGGGAGCGGTCTGCGTGCAGGAGGGTCGCCGGCGACCCTGGGAAGTGTTCCGGGAATGCCGACAGGGGGTGGGAGTCGGTCGCTGTTGCGACTGCTCCCACCCCCTGTCGGGAATAGTTGTCCGGCGGCGTCCTACTCTCCCACCCCGTCACCAGGGCAGTACCATCGGCGCTGTGGGGCTAAGCTTCCGGGTTCGGAATGGGACCGGGCG
>NZ_JBFAKX010000027.1:0-45101 GCF_040655935.1 Promicromonospora sp. NPDC050262
ACGGGTGAGCAGTTCGGACAGGACCAGCCGTCCGAAGGCAGGCCTGTGCCGATCTCGATGCCAACTGCCGAGTTTGCAGTGCAAAGTGCCGCGCGGGGATGGCGGACGGCGGCTGTGCCCGTGCGCACGGGCGGCGGGTGCACGAAGGCCCTTCCGCGGAACGACTGTGGTCGTCCGGGGAAGGGCCAGGATGTGCGACGTCGGGCCAGTGGCCGACGGTCAGATCAGGCGGAACCGCTTGGTGCGCCTGGCCGTGCCGCGCTCGGGGCGCTCGCGCAGAGCGCGCTCCTGGGCCTCGGCGACCTCGGCGCGGCGGGCGATCTCGGCGACCTGTGCGCGGCTGATGTAGTAGGCGGTCTCGGCGTGCATGTCCGTGGTCCTTCCAGGGGTGGGGAGAGGTGACGGGCGCAGCGGGCGTGCTCCGGCCGGGTCGCGGTCCGGTGCTCCTCAGTGTTTCCGTCGTGTTACATCATCCCTGATTCCGGAAATGCCGCGCAAGGCGGACAGGGGTGATCTGCAGCACCCTTCCGCAGGTCAGCGGCCCGCTGGGAGGTCGCGCCCGCACAAACGACGAAGCAGAGCGTGTGACGGGCACACGCTCTGCTTCGGGATGCCGGACGCGCCGGTCGCCGGAGGAGCTCCGGCGGGCGCCGTACGGGTCATGCGGACCGCACGCGCAGGGCGGGTGCCGGTGCGCGGTGGTCGCGGTGTGCGGCGCGGGCCTCGGCCCTGCGTCGCTTCTGCTCCTCGCGGAGCCTGCGAGAACGCCGGTGTTCCTCGGCGTCCTGGAGGCGCTCCCGGTGAAGGGCCTGCGCCAGTTCGTACTCGGTGTGCACGTGAGTGCCTTTCGTGACGCTGGATTGCCGGTCTCCCGACAGGAGGGTCTGGCCGGACCCTGTCCACCGCCCGGTATGGGACCGGACGGACGTCACCGCGGTGTGCCTTGAGCCTCCCAGGAGACGGGCGTGCCGCGCACGGCTTTTTTCGCGGACGTCTCGGACGCCCGGCCCGGACGCCTGGCCTGGGCCCCCGACCCGCCCGGGCAAAGACGCTAGAGATTCCTTGCGCAAGTTCTCTTTAGCGTCTTACGCTCGGCGCATGCCCGAGCAGATGCAGCCAGAGACCCAGGGGTTCACCCGGCCGACGCCGCCGGAGGATGCCGTCATCTCACAGGCCGACGCCATCAAGGCCATGACCCACCCGCTGCGCATCCGCCTGCTCGGCCTGTTCCGTCCCGGGGTGGAGCTCACCGCCACCCAGTGCGCCGAGCGCACGGGCGAGTCGGTGGCGAGCTGCTCGTTCCACCTGCGCCAGCTCGAGAAGTACGGGCACGTCGAGCGCGCCGAGGCGCACGGCAAGGAGCGCCCGTGGCGGGCCGTGAGCAGGGGGTTCAGCGTGCGCCCCGACCTCGCCGACCCCGAGTCGTGGCCCGCCGCCCAGGCGTTCGGCAGCATGTTCGTGGCCGAGCAGTTCGCCGCCCTGCAGCGCTGGCTCGCCGACGCCGGACGGGACGACCCGGCCTGGGTGTTCGCCAGCACCCAGACGGCCCAGGAGTTCTGGGCGACGCGCGACGAGCTGGACGATCTCTCCCGGCGGCTGGAGGAGATCACCGCGCCGTTCCGCGGCCGCGCGGTGGACCCCGGCAAGCGTCCGGAAGGCGCGCGCCGCGCGCACCTGTTCGGCGCGGTCTGGGCCGAGATCCCGGAGCCGGAGGGCGAGGACGCATGACCACCACCGGACCGACCGTGCCGGGTGACGGCACCGCCCCGGGCGACCCGTCCGCCGTCGGGCAGCCTGTGCCGGCGGACCCCGCCCGGTACCTGCGGACCCCGCTCTTCCGGACCCTCGTGGTGGGCTGGACGCTCGCGAACGTGGCGGACTCGCTGCTCACGCTGCTCATGGCGGTCTGGGTCGCGGACCTGACGGGCAGCGCCGCGCTCGGCGGTGCGACGTTCGCCCTGCTGGGCCTGCCCGCGCTCGCCTCGCCGTTCCTGGGGTACCTCGCGGACCGGGTGTCCCGGCGGCGCATGCTCGTGGTCGCCTACGTGGTGGGCGCGCTCGGGCTGGTGCCGCTGTTCTGGGTGACCCGGGCGGACCAGGTCTGGATCGTCTTCGCGGCCACGCTGGTGTACTCGGCGGTCGCGTACGTGACGGGCGCCTGCCAGTCGGGTCTGCTCAAGGACCTCCTGCCGACCGAGGCCCTGGGCCACGCCAACGGGCGCCTGTCGATGATCGACCAGGTGTTCCGCGTGGCCCTGCCGCTGCTCGGCGCGGCGGTCTACGCCCTGGTGGGCGTGGTGCCGCTGGTCGTGGTGGCCATCGCGGGGTTCGTGGGCGCGGCGGTCGTGCTCGGCCTCGTGCGGATCACCGAGTCGCGGTTCGAGGGTGAGCCGGGCGAGTCGTACCTGGCGGCGACGACGGCCGGGTTCCGCCACCTGTTCGGCACCCAGCCGCTCGGCGGGATGACGTGGAACGCCGTGATCGTGTTCGCGTCGGTCGGCCTCGTGAACGCCGTCGCGTTCGCCGTGCTGGAGGGGCTGGGGCTGCCCGCGGCCTGGCTCGGCCCGCTCACGGTGCTGCAGGGGGTGACCGGGTTCGTCGCCGGGGCGGTCACGCCGCGCCTCATGCTGCGGTTCGGCCGGCCGCGCGTCTACGCGGTGGGGATCCTCGCCGCGGGCGCGGCCCTGGTGCCGCTCATGTTCGGCTGGGTGATCCCCGCGATCGCGGGTCAGGCCCTGCTCGGCTTCGGGGTGACGGCCGCGATCATCGCGTGGGTCACCGAGCGCCAGGTCCGGACGCCGGAACGGCTCCAGGGCCGGGTCGCCGCCGCCGGGCACCTGGTCAACAACCTGCCGGGCACCGTGGTGACGGCGATCGGCGCGGGGCTGCTCGCGGTCGTGGACTACCGGCTGCTGGTGCTCGCCAACGTCGTGGTGGTGGTCGGGGCCGGGCTGGTCGCGCTGCGCCTGCGCCACGCGGCCGACCCGGACGTGTCAGACGCTCAGGTCACCCGGGTGACCTGAGCGTCTGACACGTCAGGTCAGGCCTCGCCCGGGAGGGCCTTGCGGATCACCAGACGTGTCCACGCGCCGAGGAAGACCCGGTCGTTCTCCTCGATCTCGCGGCGCACGCCCTGGTTCAGCGGGCCGTCCGGGAGCGGGTCACCCGCCGCCGCCACGAAGGTCCCGTTCGACGAGCCGAGATCCTCGACCCACCAGCGCTGACCGTCCGTCGTGAGCTGGCAGTGCCGCCGGGACACCCCGGGGTCGCTGCCGCAGTCGATGTCGGGCCGGATGCCGCGCGACCTCGACGGCCGCCCCACGAGCAGGCTGCGCTGCCGCAGCGTGACGAGGCCGGGCAGGCCCGCGGACGGCATCGGGTCCTCCGGGCGTTCGTGCGCGTACCAGTCGGGGTCCACCCAGATCTCGGCCACCCAGGCGTCTTCGCCCGGGACGGGCGGCGCGGCCAGGCCGCCGCCGTCCGGCGACGGCGCGGGCTCGGGCGCGGGCGACGGCGCAGGGGCGGGCGCGGGTACTCCCGCCGCCATCGGTGCCGAACCCGCCGACGCCGCACCGGCCCCCGGCACGGAACCGCTCGCGGGCTGTGTGGCGTCCAGGTCGCCGAGGTCCAGGCCGGACGTCGGCGGGGGCGGCGGAGCCGGCGTCCCGGTGGTGAAGTCGTACCCGCAGTTCTCGCAGAACAGGGAGTCGGTGGGGGACAGGTCGCCGCAGTTCGGGCAGGTCACGGGGCCGGCGGAGGCCTCCGTGGGCGCGGCCGGCGCACCACCGGACGCTCCGGTGCCGGTCGCGACGCTCCCGGGTGCGGCGCCGGACCCGCCGGACGACGCGGCGCCGGCGCCCGCGGGGATCGGCGTGCCGCAGACGTCGCAGTAGTCCGTGGACTGGCTGGTGTGTCCCTCCGGACAGACGACGGTCATGCGCGCCGGACCCGGGTCGTCTTGGTGGAGGCGGTGTCGAGTGCCATCTCGTCCAGCTTGGCGGTGTTCCGCTTGAGCCGCACGGTGCCCTCCTCCTCGTTCTCCACGTCCACGATCTTGCGCAGGCGCGACGTGGCCTCGTCGTTGCCGGTCTCGGCGGCGAGCTGCACGGCGCGGCCGAGCTTCACGGTCGCCGTCGCCTCGTCGCCCGCGGCCTTGGCCGCGAGGCCCTCCTGGATGGCCGAGGCGAGCTCGGCCTGGCCCGTGTAGTGCGCCACCTCGGGGCTGATCCGGGCGGTGAGCGTGGAGTCGTCCGACCACTTGGCCTTGACCAGGCCCGACGCCTGCACCTCGCCGCCCACCGCGACCTGCACCCGTGCCGCGAGCTGCTCCGAGCCCACGGGCTTCGCCGCCACGCGCACGGCCACGTGGTAGTCGCGGGTCTCGTCGGCCCACGCGCCGGTGGGGTACCCGCTGGTCAGCGGGTTCACCTCGGTACGACGGCTCGTCAGGTCGTCGACCTCGGGGGCCACCTGCTTGACGAACAGGACCTGCGACCCCTGCGGCGCCCACACCCGCAGGTCCACCGAGGCGACGCCGCGCGCCATAGACTTGCGCACCAGGGCCGCGAAGTCCTCGGCGATGTCCTCCGGGCGCGCGATGAGGTCGACGGTGCCCAGCAGCGCCGTCGAGATCTTGCGCAGCTCCTCGACCACCCAGCGGTCGCCCACGCCGCGGGCGTCGCACTGGAAGTGGCCCGTGACGTCGGCGATCATCCGGTCCAGGTGCATCGACGGCTCGGACTCGTTCTTGCCGTCGGTCAGCAGGATCAGGTGCTTCTGCGCCGCCGGGACCGTGGCGAACAGGTCGTCCGCGAGTCGCAGCCACGTCGAGATGGCCGTGCCGCCGCTGGCCGACATCGTGGAGATGGCGCGCTTGGCCTCGTTGCGGGCGCCCGGCTCCATGGCCACCATCGGCACCCGGGCGTTGGGGTAGGGGAAGATCCGGGTGGCCACGTGCGAGCCGCCGATGATCGCGAACAGCGTGCCGTCCGGGATCTGGTCCACGGCCACGGCGGCGGCGTGCTTGGCGGCCTCCATGTTGCGGCCCTGCATGGATCCGGACGTGTCGACGGCGACGATCTCGGCGACCTGTCCCGCGCCGACGGCGTCGGTGGTGGCGCTCGCGCCCGCGGTGACGCCGACGGCCCCGGCCGCCCCGGCGCCGGCGCAGGTCACGGACACGATGGCGTGCACGTCGGTGCCGCCGTCGGACAGGAACTCGTTCTGGAAGACCTCGGCGGAGAACTCGGCCACGGTGGCTCCTCTCGGTTACGGCAGGCTAGCGCTGCTCGGTGACAGTCGGGGCGATCCGGGCGAGCGCGGCGGTGATGTTGTCGCGCCCTCCCTGGGCGTTGGCCCAGCGGACGAGCGCCGCCGCGGCGGCGTGGGGCTCGCCGCAGCCGGCGAACCTGCGCACGAGCTCGCCCATCTCGTGCGCGTCGGAGCAGTAGTTCCACAGGCCGTCCGAGCAGACCAGCAGCCAGCCGGGCCCGGACGGGACGGTCGCGGCGCAGCGCGCGTCGGTGTCGGCGGCGTCGGGGCCGAGCCAGCGGGTGATGGCGTGCGCCTGCGGCGACGTCTCGGCCTGGGCGCGCGGCACGCCCGCCGCGATCATCTCCTGCGCCCACGAGTCGTCGACGCTGAGCTGCTCGGCTGGACCGGCGTCCGGCAGCCAGTACACGCGGGAGTCGCCCAGCCAGCCGGCGACGATCAGGTCGCGGTCCACGACGGCGGCCACGAAGGTGCACGACGGCGGGTCGTCCGCCACGTTCGTCCCCTTGGTCGCGGCGAGCTGCTCCGCCGCGCCCCGCACCGCCTGGCCCGCCGCGCGCGACGCGGCGACCATGGCGTCGGTCCAGCCGGCGATGCGCCGGCTGGTGGCACCCGCGACCGAGCTCGACCCCTCGGGCCCGTAGGCCACGAGCACGTCCCGGGCCGCGCGGCTCGCGGCGAGCGAGGCGACGTCGGAGTCCGGGGCGCTGGAGACGCCGTCGCACACCACGAGCGCCGCGAAGGTGCTGCTCGCGGCCAGCGCCATCGCGTCCTCGTTGCGGGCGTGCCGGATGCCCCGGTCGCAGACGCCGGCCACCCAGGCCGCCGGGCGCTCCTCGAAGTGGTCGCGCTCGGACTGGCCGGGGGTGCCGCAGTCGGCGCAGTAGCCGTCGTCGGCGATGAGGCCGCCGCAGGCCGCGCACCTGCGCCGCCCGGCTTCGCCCGTCGGCGGGTCGAGGTCCAGCACGGTGGGCGCCACGTCCAGGGTCACCTCGGACGGCAGGGACGGGTCGTCCGCGACGGCGCCCAGCGCCGTGCCGCAGTTCTCGCAGAACCTGGCGCGGGGTGCCGCGCTCTCTCCACAGCTCGGGCAACGGACGAGGACGCTGTCGTCGGCGGTCATGTCGGGGTCGATCTCCTTGCCTTCGTCAGGGCTCCCGCCCCGCGACTGTGGTTCAGCGGGTCTCCGGCTGCGGGCGCCGTCGGTGGCGCCCGGTCCGGCCCGGCGGGGCGCTCATCGCCACGTCCACTGCCGTACGGAGTTTGCCCGGTCCACGAGCGCGACGCGCTCCGAGCGCTCGTCGGTGAGGTGGGCGAGGTTGCGCAGGGCGAGCTCCAGGCGGTCCCGCAGCTCGTGCTCCTCGGCGCTCGCACCGGCCACCCGCACGCTCGGGACGGGCCCGTCGCGCAGCACGATGTCGAGCGCCTCGTCGAGGGCCTCGACGGTGACCTGGGCCTTGGGCCGGTCGGGGATGTGGGCGGCGTCGAGCCCGGCGACGGCGTCGGCCAGGTCGAGCAGCGTGCGGTGCGCGGAGACGAGGAGCCGGGCCCGCTGCAGGCGGGCGTCCGGGAAGGACCCGCGCGTGGGGCCCACCAGCTCCAGGGCGTCGAGGGCGCCGTCGAGCTCGCCGCCGCCGGACCGCACGCGGGCGAGGCCGAACGCGGCGGCGCCGGTGTAGTTGGCGTCGGCCCGGGCGATGGTGCCGTAGAGCTGCTCGGCGACGCCGGGCTCGCCCGAGAGCTCGCAGCTCGTGGCGAGCGCGAGCTTGGGCGCCGGCTCGCCGGGCACCTGCCCGTAGACGGCGTTGAACGACGCGCGGGCCGCGGCGGCGTTGCCCGACGCGAGGTGCCCGAGGCCCTCCATCCAGGCGGCGCGCCACTCCCACGCGTCGTCCTCCAGGATCTGCGCCACGGTGGTGCGCAGCAGCGCGGCGTCGTCCGCCTCGATCGCGGCGCGGGCGACGGCGAGGCGCACCTCGACGGTGTGCTCGTCCGGGTCGGCCAGGGCCTTGATGCGCTCCACGGGGTTGGCGACGTTGACGCCGGCCAGCCAGGAGGCCATCGGGTCGGCGGAGTCGACCTTCAGGAGCGGCAGCCCGTTCCAGTCGAGGGCGCCGTCGGCGCCGTCGAGCGGCGGCACGCCGAACAGGAGCGACTCGGCGGACGTCGTGGCGGTGTACCCGGGACCCTTGTCGGTGGCGACCACCTCGCGCAGCACGCCCAGGAGCTGGACCCGGGCCTCGTCCACGGTCCCGAACCGGTCGGCGGGATCGGGGGCGCACGCCTTGGCGAGCCAGCGGTAGAACGAGTCGTACTTCTGGAAGACCGGGGTGTCGGCCACGGGCGGGAACGACGCCTGGTAGACGGTGGTGTTGCCGCGGAAGTCCAGCACGAGGGACGCCAGGGTGCGGCCGAGCGTGAAGATGTCGGACGCCACGGACGGCCCGACCTCCGGCACCTCGGGCGCCTGGTAGCCGACGGTGCCGTAGATGGCCGACGTCAGGTCGTCGGTGCGGCGCACGCCACCCATGTCGATCAGCTTGACGCCGTCGCCCTGGGCGATGATGTTGTCCGGCTTGAAGTCGCAGTACAGCAGGTCGTGGTCGTGCAGGTAGCTGAACGCGGGCAGCACCTCGAGGATGTAGGCGATGGCCTGGTCCACGGGCAGCGGGCGGGGCTGCCCGCCGTCCTGCTCGCGGCGGTCCTTGAGCACGTCCTTGAGCGACCGGCCGCCCACGAACTCCATGACGGTGTAGCCGAGGCCCTCGTGGAGCACGAAGTTGAAGATCTCGACGATCAGCGGGTGCTCGACCTCGGCCAGGAACTGGCGCTCGGCGACCGCGGCCTCGTACGCCTCGGTGTCGCCCGCGTTGAGCAGGCCCTTGAGCACCACCCAGCGGCCGCTGACGTTGCGGTCGCGGGCCAGGTAGATCCAGCCGAGCCCGCCGTGGGCGAGGCAGCCCACCACCTCGTACTGCCCGGCGACGAGGTCGCCGGCCTTGAGCGCGGGGGCGAAGTCGTACCGCGCGCCGCAGTGGCCGCAGAACCCGGCGATGCGGCCGGGCACGCCGTCCCTGGCGCGGCCGACCGGCTGCCCGCACGTGGGGCAGTACCGCTTGGACTCGGCGAGCTCGGGCGTCTCCATGACGGCCTGCAGCGGGTCGGCCACCGGCGTGTGCGGCACGGTGGTCAGGCCCGCCCCGAGCCGGTGCCCGCGCAGGCGCGTGGACCCGGTGCCGACCCGGCGGGTCTGCCGGGTGCCGCCCGTCACGCGCGCCGAGCCCAGGGCGGTTGACGCGAGGCGCGACGAGCTGGTGCGCCCGGTCGTCGGCTCGGCCATGCCGCTCGGCACGGAGCCCGAGGAGCGGACGGTCGTCGCGTCGAGGTCGCCGTCGGCCCAGGACGCCGCGACGGCGGCGAGCCCGTCGCCGGCCGGGTTGCCGCCGGCGGGTGTACCGCACACGTTGCAGTAGCCGTCCTCGATGGTGCCGGTGCAGCCCGGCTCGGCGCAGGCCTGTTCAGTCATCGGTGTCCCTCCGGGAGATCGCGCACGAGCGTCTCGAGCTGCTCGGTGAAGTGCCGGGCCAGGGCCAGGTCGCAGGGGGTCGCGTCGAGCGTCTCGCGCACCTCGTCCTCGCCCGCCTTCACGGTGTACGACGACGCCCGCCCGTTGCCCTGGGCCTTCGTCATCAGGTTCTTCACGCGGTAGCGCAGCTCGGCGCGCTCCCGCAGGGGTGCGGTGTAGGCGTCCTCGACCTGCTCCATGGCGCGCTCGACGGAGCCCAGCCGCTGGACGTAGGTGGTGAGCCGCGCCGGCTCGTCCGGGACCTCGCCGAGGCGGTGCACGTCCGGGATCGCGAGCCGTGGCGGGTCGGTGATCTCCCGGCGGCAGCGCTCGGCGAGCTGCGCGAGCCGGGGCGCCCGGTCGGCCAGGGCGGCCCGCAGCTCGACGGCGCGCTGCCGGTCCTTGGCGAGCGACCGGCTCCGGGCGGCGTGCACGATGAGGTCGCGCTCGGTGCGCGCGACCTCGTCCTCCAGCGCGCCGAGGGGGCCCGTGACGTCGGCGCCGCGGGCGGCGTCGGCCTTGAGCCGGGCGTGCCGGTCGCGCAGGCGGGCCACGGCGGCGTCGTCCTCCGTCGCGGCCGTGGCCCGCGCGGCGTCCTCCGCCCGGACGATCCCGGCGGCCAGCGCCCGGAACCGGGCGGTGACGTCGGCCGCGTGCGGGTCGAACGAGAGCCGGGAGGCGAGCTGGTCGGCCTGGGCGTCGCACAGGCGTGCGGCGTCGACCAGGGACAGGAGCGACGTGGCGGGGTCACCGCCGAGCCGGCCCCAGACGAGCTGCGACATGCGTTCGCGCGCCACGGCGTCCGCCCGGCCCGAGTCCCACACCTCGACCAGCTCGTCCGTGCGCGTGCGCACGGCCTGCCACAGGGTCAGGGCGAGCACCACGTCGGCGGTGACGGCGTCCGCGCCGGACTGCCGGGCCGCGGCGTCGAGCCGGTCCAGGTCGGCGCGGCGCACGTCGAGCCACGCCTGCAGGTCGGACAGGTACGCCAGCAGCGCGGCCGGCTCGGCCGCCACCCCCAGGGCGCCCGGCGGCGCGGGCGCGCGCTGCGTCCGGCTCACGGCGTCCGTCCGTACACGGGCTCGGGCGCGGACGGCGCCGCGCCGAGCGCGTCGCCCAGCCAGCGGTCGTAGGACTCCTCCCACTGCCCGCCCGCGACCATGTCCTCCAGCACGCCGTTGACGAACCGCACCATGTCCGCGTTGCCGGCGGGGATGCCCACGCCGTACGGCTCGTCGCTCACGGCGTCGCCCACGACCTTGGCGTAGGGGTCCTGGGCGGCGAAGCCCGCCAGGACGGTGTCGTCACCCGTGATGGCGTCCACCGCCCCCTGCTGGAACAGCACCAGGCACGTGGTGTGCGTGGCGGCGGGCACCGCCTCGACGCCCTCCCACTGCTCCAGCCGCTCCAGGGTGGTGGTGCCCTCGGGCGCGCACACGCGCTGCCCGTCCAGGTCGTCGATGCTCTCCACCTTCGACGTCGACGGCACCAGCAGCTTCTGCCCCGCGTGGTAGTACTCCGCGGAGAACGCGATGTTCTCCCACCGGTCGCAGTTGATCGTGAACGCGCGGGTCACGATGTCGACGTCGCCGTCCTCCAGGACGGCCTCCCGGTCGCCCGACGTGATGACCCGGTACTGGATCTTCTCCGGGTCGCCCAGGATCGCGTCGGCGATCTGCCGGGCCACGTCGATGTCGAAGCCCTCGATGTCGCCCGTGAACGGGTTGCGCGAGCCCATGAGCAGCGTGTCCGCCGAGACGCCCACCCGGAGGGTCCCGCGCTCGCGGATCTCGGCCATCGTGGAGCCGGACGTCACCTCCGGGCTGCCGCCCGGGTCGATCGACGCGACGGGCGGCAGCCCGTCGCTGCAGTCCTCCGCGGCCGTGGCCGTGCCCGACGTCGTCGCGCCCGCCGCCGCCTTCGGCGCAGAGTCCTGAGCGGAGTCCTGCACCGACTCCTGCGCGGCCGAGCCCGCCCCGGCCGCGCCCGTCAGGAGCTGCGTCGTGGGCTGGGGCGCGCACGCCGCCGTCGTGCCGACGAGGGCCAGCGCCACCAGGGCGGTGACGATCGGTCTGCAGGCTGCGCGCGTGCTCATCGGTACTCCTTCAGACGGACGTTCATCCCGGCGGCCGCGGCGACGGCGCCGGCGACACCGAGCACGAGGGCGACCCAGGCCGCGATCTGGGCGGTGGTCGCCGCGGAGCCGAGCCGGTCCACCGCGGCGGTGCTCGTGGTCTCGACGTCGGCGTGGGCCTGGTCGGAGAACGCCGTGAAGGCCGCGCCCGCCGAGTCGTCGGCCGTGGACGTCGCGGCGTCGACCGCCTCGTCCCACTGGCCGCCGTCGTCCAGCGCGCGGATCTCGGCGTGCTTCTCGTCCCAGGCGTTCAGCAGGGCAAGCGGGTCGGAGCCGGTGTCCGAGGCGTCCTGCGCCTCGGTCAGCAGGTCGCGGGCCTGGGCGACCGAGGTCTGGTAGGACTCCTCGAACTCGGCGCCGGAACCGCGCTTGATCAGCGTGAACGACTCCATCGACTTGGCGTCCGTGGCGAGCGACAGGGCCTGCGACGTGGCGACCGTGGCCGCGTACGGGCCGCTCGCCACCGACCGGGCCACGCCGTTGCCGCCCAGCACGGCCACCGTCGCCACGATGCCGCCCACCAGCAGGGCGACGCTCGCGGCCGCGAGCCCCAGGTTCAGCCGGCGGTGCGTGCGGCGCGCCAGCCAGAGCTGGACGGCGGCCAGCGCCACCAGGCCGAGCAGCACGAACAGCAGCAGCGCCTGGCTCAGGGAGACGGAGGTCAGGTCGTCGTCCACCCGCTCGGACGTCGAGACCGCCACGTCGTCGAGCGTGGGCAGCACCTCGTCGCGCAATGCGGCGGAGGCCTGGTCCAGGTAGGCCGCGCCGACCGGGAAACCCTGCCGGTTGTTCGCCCGGGCCGACTCGACCAGGCCCGCGTACCGCTGCACCGAGTCCGACACCGTGGCCAGGTCCGCGGTCTCGTCCGCCCCCTGCGCCGTCGACGCCAGCGCCGGCAGCGCCTCCGCGGCCTCGGACACGCTCGCCTCGTAGCGCTCGCGGGCCTCCGTGGGCTCCAGCCCGCCGACGAGGAACGCGTTGGTCGCCGTCGCGTCCGCCGACACCAGGTCGTTGCGCAGCTCCTGCGTGCCGACGAGCTGCGCGGCGTCCCGCTGCGCGTCCCGCAGCGCCGCCGACTGGCTGCTGCCCGCCAGGAACCCGGTGACCGCGAGCAGCAGGCACGCCACCACGGCCACGGCGGTGGCCAGCGCCAGCCGGCCCGGCGTGGTCGCGAGCTCCGCGGTGATCCGGTCCCGGACGGAGGTGCGCGCGGGGCCGTCGTCCGGGGCGCCGGACGACGGGCCCGGCTCGCTCCGGGGCGGGCCCGTGGTGGTCAGGGGTGCCGTCACAGGGTGGCCTCGCTGTCTGTCCCGATGTCCACGACGTCCTCCAGGTCTTCCGGGACCAGCGTGCGCAGCTGGTCCACCGTCGGTCGTTCAACGTCCCGCAGGCGCCAGGCGTGCCGGGCGATCGCGGAGTCGAGCACGTTGCGTGCCCAGCGGCCGTTGCCGAAGCCCTCGCTGCGCACCTGGTCCGCCACGAGGCGGTCGAAGCGGTCGAGGGTGGCGGGCTCCGGCTCGAAGTCGGCGGCCCCGGCCATGGCCGCGAAGATCTGCCGCAGCTCGGCGGCGGAGTAGTCCTCGAACGTGATGGTCCGCGAGAACCGGCTCTCCAGGCCCGGGTTGGTGCCGACGAACCGGGCCATGGGGCCCGGGTAGCCCGCCACGATCACCACGAGGTCGTCGCGGTGGTCCTCCATGTCCTTGACCAGGGTGTCCACCGCCTCGCGGCCGTACTGGTCCTCGGCCAGCGCGTACGCCTCGTCGATGAACAGCACGCCGCCCAGGGCGCGCTGCACCACAGCCGTCGTCTTCTCCGCGGTCTGGCCCAGGTAGCCCGCCACCAGCTCGGACCGGTCGACCTCCACGAGGTGGCCCTTGTCCAGCAGCCCGAGTGCGCGGTAGATCCCGGCCACGAGGCGGCCCACCGTGGTCTTGCCCGTGCCGGGGTTGCCGACGAACACCAGGTGGCGGGTGAGCGTGGGGGAGGTGAGGCCGGCCTCGGCGCGGAGGCGCTCGATGCGCAGCAGCTCGGTCTGCCGGTGGATCTCGTCCTTGACCCGGCCCAGGCCGATGAGCTGGTCCAGCTCGTCGAGCAGCTCGGCCAGCGGGCGGGGCTCGTCCGCGGGTTCCGGCTCGGGTTCGGTCCCGGCGGCCTGGGTGGCCGGCTCGGGCTCCGTGGCGGACGGCGTGGGAGCCGGTGCGCCGAGCCTGAGCCCGGGGTCGGCGCCGGCCCGGGGCGCCGTCTCGCGGCCCGCCGCAGCGCTGCGGTGGACTGCTTTCGTGCCCTCTGCGGCGGCTATGGCGCTGATGCTCGGGTCGCCCAGGGTGGCGGCCGCGTCGACCACTGCGGCCAGGGCGTCGGCGTAGCCCGGGGCGTGCTGCGGGGCGGTCGTGATGAGGTGCTCGAGCAGGTCGGTCGGGGCGGAGCGCCAGCGGCGGGCGCTCACGGCGGCGTCGAAGAACGGCTGGAGCGTGGACGACGTCGGGCGGCCGGTGCTTCCTTCCGGGCCGACGTCGGCGGCGGTGGCCTTGAGCCAGTCCGTCGGGGCGCCGGGGGACGACTCCGCCACCGCGGCGGCCAGCCGCTCGCCCTCGGCGCGCGCTTCCGGGCCACCCAGACCGGTAGCGGCGCCGGCTGCGGCCAGGGCGTCGAGGGCGGTGGCCAGCGCCGTCGTGGTCACGGGGCCTCCAGGGGGCCGGGGCCCGCCGTCGGGCCCGGGCCTGCCGTGCCCGGACCTGGTAGTGGCTGGCCCGGCTGGGGCTGGCCGGACGGCGACTGGCCGGCGCTCGGGAGGGTGAGGCTGCCCGAGGTGCCGAACTTCTCCTCCAGGAACCGGCCGTGCGCCACGAGGGCCACCGCGTCGGCGCGGGAGACGGCGTCGGAGATCTTGTCGAGCGTGGCGCCCAGGAGGTCCAGCTGGTCGCACAGGATCAGGAGCGACGTCTTACCGCGGTCCACGACGCGCCGGTCGGCGAAGTCGCGGGGCAGCCGCAGGTAGGCATCGACGGCCTCCGGCAGGTAGCTCGTCGCCGTCGCCACGACGGTGTGTGCCTGCTGGGAGCCCGCGCCGAGCCGGTCCAGCCGCGGCGCCATCTCGTGCACGGTCTCGGCGACGCGCTGCACCCGGGCCGTGACGGCAGCGGGGGCCTTCCCGGACGCGCGCGCCAGCACGGCGTCGACCGACGTGACGATCTGCTCGGTCGTGGGCGGCGCCGGGATCGCGAGGGGCGGCTCCGCCTCGGTGCGTCCGCCGCCGAAGACCCGCTGCCACCAACCCATGCGTTCCCCCGTGCCCGCTGCCGTCACCGGTTGCCGAGGTCGAGGGAGCCGCTCGCCACGCCGTCGGTGTTGGTGCGCCGGGCCCGCTCGACGTACTCGGAGGCCTTGGTCGTCTCGGTCTGCAGCACGCCGATGGTCTGCGACATCGAGTCCAGCGCGCGGGTCTTGAACTCGCTGATGGAGTCCATCGTCGCGTAGATGTTGGCGAACGCCGACTGGAGCTGCTCGATGCCCACGGTCGAGCTCGCGGCCTGCTCCTGGATGGTCGCGGACTGGTCGGCGAGCATCTTGGACGTGGACGCGATCATGTTCGACGTCGTGGTGTTCAGGGCGCCGATCTGGTCCAGCACGAGCTTCTGGTTGGCGAGGGCCTGCGCCACGATGACGGCGGTGCGCAGCGCCGAGACCGTGGTCGTGGTGGCGCGGTCGACGCCCTTGGTGAGCTCGACGTTGTTCTTGATGATGATGTCGATCGCGAGGTAGCCCTGGATCGAGACCGCGAGCTGGGTGAGCAGGTCCTGGTGCTTCTGGCGCACGTAGAACAGCACGTCCTCGGACAGCGCCTTGGCCCGCTCGGGCTCGGCGATCTGCAGCTCGGCGATCTTCGCGGAGAGCTGGGCGTCGAGCCGCTCGGCCACGTAGATGTACTGGTTGAGCCGCGTCATCGTGTCCCAGAGGTTCTGCTTCTCCAGGTTGAGCGCGGCGTTGTCCTTGCGCAGCTCGTCCTGCCCGTTGTAGAGGGCCTGGATGATGGCGTTGAGCTGGCCCTGGGCGGACTCGTAGCGGCGGAAGTAGTCCTGGATCTTGTCGCCGAACGGGATGACGCCGAGGATCTTGCGGCCCACGCTCGCCTCGGACGGGTCCAGGTCCTCCACCGTGCGGCGCAGCTCCAGGAGGGTCTGGCCCACCTTCGAGCCGTCGGCGAGGCCGCCCTCCTTCAGGGCGCGGACCGGCGTGGCCAGCAGGCGGTTGCTGGAGTCGGCGGCCTGCCGGATGTCCTGGTCGCCCATGGTGCGTACGTCGTCGGCGCGCCGGGCGAACTCGGGGGACCGGGTGTCGGTGCCGAGCAGGCCGTCGAGGTAGGTCGTGACCTTCTGGTCGAGCGCGGGCGCCACGGCGGGGTCGACCTTGGGCGCCATCTTGGGCGCCTGCGTCGCGGGCACGGCCTGCACCGGGTCGGGCGCCGTGAGCACGAGCGGCTCTGCTGGCGCGGGGGGTTGAAGCGGCATCGGCTCGGTCATCGGTGCTCCTCGAGATAGGGCGTCCGAACGCGGCGAGTATATGCCGCGGGCTACCGTCGACGAGGGGCGGAAGCGCTGCTCGGCGGGGTGAGAACGAGGGGGCGGCGGACAGAGTTCCCGGGGCGGCGGGTGACTGCTCGGTGTGGTGCGCCTCACCCGGCGTCCTCTCGCGGAATAGGCCCGCCGGGCCCCGAGGTTTGGGAGCATGAACGGAGTCGTTCGGACACCCTTCCAGACAGGATGTACACGAAGCCATGCCCTCGCGCCGGTTCTCCCGCCCGCGTGCCGCCGTCGTCGTCACGGCCGCCGTCGCCCTGCTGCTCGCCGCCTGTTCTCCCGGGGGAGGGACCAGCGGCGAACCGTCCGGTGAACCCGTCACGGGCGGCACGCTGACCTACGCGTCGGGCGACGCCGAGCCGTCCTGCCTCGACCCGCACGTCGGCGGCAACTACCCGCAGGCGCTCATCGCCACCCAGTACCTGGAGTCGCTGGTCTCGCTCGACGAGGACGGCGAGGTCATCCCGTGGCTCGCCACCGAGTGGGACGTGAGCGACGACGGCCTGGAGTGGGAGTTCACGCTCCGCGACGACGTGACGTTCACCGACGGCACCCCGTTCGACGCCGAGGCCGTGGCCGCGAACATCGCGCACGTGCAGGACCCCGCCACGGCGTCGTCCACCGGGTACCTCGCGCTGGCGAAGATCAAGGACGTCGTCGCCGTCGACGACCACCTGGTCCGGCTCGAGATGAGCGCCCCCGACTCCGCGCTGCTGGAGTCGCTGTCCCAGGTCTGGGTCGCGATGGAGTCGCCGAAGGCCCTGGAGCGCAGCCAGGAGGAGAACTGCGCCGCGCCCGTCGGCACCGGCCCGTTCGTCGTCGACACGTGGGAGCGCCAGGACTCGGTGACCCTGGTGCGCAACGACGACTACAACTCGCCGCCGGCCGACGTCGCCGAGGCGACCGAGGGCAGCGACCTGCCGTACCTCGACTCGATCGTGTGGCGGTTCATCCCCGACTCCGCGAGCCGCTACGCCGCGCTGCAGTCCGGCGAGGTCCAGGTCATCGACAACGCGCAGCCGGACACCATCCGGTCCGCCGAGTCGGACGACGCGATCGAGGAACTCGACGCTCCGCGCCCGGGCGCCGCCAACCGCATCGAGCTCAACTCGGGCAAGGCGCCGTTCGACGACGAGCGCGTGCGCGAGGCGTTCATCCGCTCCGTGAACGTGGACGACGGCATCCAGAGCCTGTTCTTCGGTACTGCCGAGCGGTCGTACTCGCCGCTGTCCAGCGTCGAGCCGCTGGGGCTGAGCCTGCCCGACCTGTTCACGGTCGACACCGACGCGGCGTCCGACCTGCTGGACGACGCCGGCTGGGCCGAGCGCGACGCCGACGGCTACCGCGTCAAGGACGGTGAGCGCCTCAGCCTCGACTTCCCGGTGAGCACCAACCAGTCGATCCCCGCCGAGCAGTCCCTGTTCGAGCAGATCCAGGCGGACGCCAAGACCGCCGGCTTCGAGGTCAACCTCCAGCCCCTGGACCTGTCGAGCTGGTACGGCGTGCTCGCCGAGAACGACTACGACCTGGTCAGCGCCCCGTACACGAAGGTGGGACCGGACGTGCTGCGCATCCTGTACCACTCGGACTCGATCACCCCGGCGCCGAGCGGCTACTTCGCGAACCTCGCGCAGGTGGACGACGCCGAGCTGGACGACCTGCTCACCCAGGCCTCCGCGACCAGCGACGCCGACGAGCGGGCCGCGCTCTACGAGCAGGCGCAGCAGATCATCCTGGAGGGCTACTACATCCTGCCGCTGTACGACCAGCAGAACCACTTCCTGCGCTCGTCCACCGTGCAGGGGCTGCGGGCGATGCCGACGGTGTCGACGCCGACCTTCGCCGGGGCATGGCTGGCGCCTTGACCCTTCCGGTCGCCACCACCGGGGCGCGCAGGAGGCCGGTGCCGGGCAACCGGCACTGGCTGCTGCTGCGCGCCGGTGGCGTCGTCTTCGTCCTGTGGGCGGCCGCGACCATCACGTTCTTCGCCCTCCGGCTCGTCCCGGGCGACCCCGCCGAGGCGATCCTCGGCGGGCCCGGCTCGCAGGCCGGGCCGGAGGCGCTGGAGCAGGTACGCCGCGAGTACGGCCTCGACCAGCCGCTCGTCGTCCAGTACCTCACCTACCTCGGCCGGCTGGTGACCGGCGACCTCGGCCAGTCGTATTCGCTGCACAAGCCGGTGCTGACCGCGATCGGCGAGCAGTTCGGCGCCACGCTCACGCTGGCCCTGGTCTCCCTCGCGCTGGCCTGGGCGCTCGCCACGGGCCTGGCGGCATGGAGCGTGCGGGGCGGCCGGGTCGCCTGGACCATCGGCTCCGGGCTGGAGCTGGTCGCCGCCGCCGTGCCGCACTTCTGGCTCGCGACCGTGCTCATCCTCTTCTTCAGCCTCACCCTCGGCATCCTCCCGCCGGTCAGCGTGCCCGGGCCGCTCGGCATCGTGCTGCCCGCGCTCACCATGGCGATCCCGCTCGCCGGGTTCCTCGGCCAGGTCATGCGCGAGTCCCTGCTCACGGCCATGGAGTCGCCGTTCGTCACCACGGCCCGGGCGCGCGGCGAGAGCGAGGTGCGGATCTTCTGGCGGCACACCCTGCGGCACGCGGCCATCCCCGCCGTGGGCCTGTCCGGCTGGGCCTTCGGATCCCTGATCAGCGGCGCCGTGGTGGTCGAGTCCGTGTTCGCGCGGCAGGGGCTGGGGCGCAGCCTGCTGTCCGCCGTGCAGCTGCGCGATGTCACGCTCGTGACCGGGATCGTGCTGGTGGTGGCGCTCGCGTACACGGTGATGACCCTGGTCACTGACCTCGCCGACCGGGTCATCGACCCGCGCACCCGGGCGGTGGCCGAATGAGTCGCGCCCGGGTCGGCGGCCTCCGGTTCACCGTGGCCGAGGCGGTCGCCGCCGTCTTCCTGCTGCTGCTCGTGGTCGCCGCGCTGTGGCCGAGCCTGCTCGCCCCCGGCGACCCGCTCGCCGTCTCGCACGCCGACGCCTTCCAGCCGCCGTCGCTCGCCCACCTCTTCGGGACCGACGAGTCCGGCCGCGACATCTACACCCGCGTGGTGCACGGGGCATCGGAGTCGCTCCGGATCGGCGTGCTGGCCACGGCGATCGGCATCGGCCTGGCGATCGTCCTCGGCTTCGTGGCCGGCCTCGGTCCGCGCTGGCTCGACTTCGGCACCACCCGGGTGGTCGAGGTGCTGTTCGCGTTCCCCGGCCTGCTGCTCGCGCTGCTGTTCATCGTGGTCACGGGGCCGGGCGTGCTGAGCTCCACCATCGCCGTCGGCCTGGCCACGGCGCCCGGCTACGCGCGCATCATCCGCTCCCAGGTGCGCCGCACGGCGTCCGCCGAGTTCATCGAGGCCGCCCGGGTGCTGGGCCGCGGGCGGCTCTGGATCACCGCGCGCCACATCCTGCCGAACGTGACCGCCGCGCTGTTCGTGCTGGCCACGCTCGGTCTGGGGCAGGCGATCATCTGGGTGTCCTCCCTGAGCTACCTCGGCCTGGGGGCCGTGCCGCCCGCCGCGGAGTGGGGCGCGATGCTCGCCGCCGGGCGCACCTACATCGCGAACTTCTGGTGGATGACGTTCTTCCCGGGCCTCGCGATCGTGGCCAGCGCGGCCGCCGCGACGGTGATCGGCCGGGGCATCCAGAAGCGGAACAGGAGCGGCGCATGAGCCGGGTGGAGGGGACGTCGGCGACGCCGGGCGAGGCGGTGCCGGACCGGCCCGTGCTGGACGTCCGCGACCTCGTCGTGTCGTTCTCCGGCCGGCGGGTGGTCGACGGCGTCAGCCTCCAGGTCGCGGCGGGCGAGTGCGTCGCGATCGTCGGCGAGTCCGGCTCGGGCAAGAGCGTCACCGCGCGCAGCGTCGTCGGCCTGGCAGGGGAGGGCGCGCGGGTCTCGGCGGCCCGGCTGTCCGTCGCGGGTCAGGACGTGCTGTCGCTGTCCGGGCGGCGGCTGCGGAAGCTGCGCGGCGGCACCGTCGGGCTCATCGCGCAGGACGCGCTCGTCTCCCTGGATCCCCTGCGCCCGGTCGGCCGCGAGATCGCCGACACGCTCGCCCTGCACACCGACCTCGACGCCGCCGCGCGCCGCGCGCGCACCGTCGCGCTCCTGGAGCGGGTCGGTCTGCCCGACGCCGAGCTCCGGGCCGGACAGCGCCCCGGCCAGCTCTCGGGCGGGCAGCGGCAGCGCGCCCTGATCGCCGCCGGCATCGCGGCCGACCCGCGCCTCGTCATCGCCGACGAGCCCACCACGGCGCTCGACCAGCCCGTCCAGGCCGGTGTGCTCCGGCTGCTGGGGCAGCTGCGCGACGAGGGCACCGGCGTGCTGCTGATCAGCCACGACCTGTCGGTGGTGCTGGGCATCGCGGACCGGGTGCTCGTGATGACCGACGGCGTGGTGGTCGAGGAGGGCACACCGGCCGAGGTGTTCGAGCGGCCCGAGCACCCGTACACGCGGAAGCTGGTCGACGCCGTCCCGGCGGGGCGGCCGCGGGGTGAGTCGCTGTCTGTGTCGGCGGGGGCTCTCCCGCCGTCGGCCGGGCCCGGCGTCGGCGAACGTAGTGATGGTCGCTCCAAGAGCGCTGACACCGCGACGGACTCTACGTTCGACGGGACCGACGCCGGGGAGCGCGTGCTCGTCGAGGCGCGCGGGCTGTCGCGGGTCTTCCACGTCGGCGGGCGGGAGATCGTCGCCGCCGACGACGTGTCGTTCACGCTCCGCGCGGGCCGCACCCTGGGGCTCGTCGGCGAGTCCGGCTCGGGCAAGTCGACCACCGCGCGGCTCCTGCTCGGGCTCGAGCACCCCGACGCCGGCGAGGTCGCGCTGCTGGGCGAACCCTGGAACCCGCTCCCGGAGGCCAGACGCCGTCCGCGCCGGCACCTGATCGGCGCGGTGTTCCAGGACGCCCTGAGCTCGTTCGACCCGCGCTGGACGGTCGGTGCCGTCCTGGCCGACGCGATCACCCGCGGCCGGTCGCTCCGGCCCGGACCCGTGCGCGCGCAGATCGCGGACCTGCTCGACACGGTGGGCCTCGACCCCGCGCTGGCTTCCCGCCGTCCGCTGCACCTGTCGGGCGGGCAGCGGCAGCGCGTCTCGGTCGCGCGGGCGCTCGCGGCCGAGCCCCGGGTGCTCGTCCTGGACGAGCCGGTCTCGGCGCTCGACGTCTCGGTCCAGGCGCAGGTGCTCGACCTCCTGGACCGGCTCCAGCGGGAACGCGACCTCGCGTACCTGCTGATCACGCACGACCTCGGCGTCGCGCTGCACATGAGCGACGACCTCGCCGTGATGCAGGAGGGCCGCATCATCGAGCAGGGCTCGGCGGCGAGCGTCTTCGACGCCCCGGAACACCCGTACGCGCGGCTCCTGCGGGACGCCGTCCGGCTCTAGGAGCCGCTGCGCGCGGCCTGTGTCCTGGCCGACCTCCGGGGGAGTGATGTGCGCCCCGGACAGGTAACGCTGAGCTACCACTGCTAGCACAGCGTTACCCACCCAGGAGCACGACGTCCGCCCCGGAGTCGGGCTCCGGGTTGGACGCCGTTGCCGAGTCACCGACTCCACGAGGTCATCCTCCGGAACGGCCGCCGGCCCGTCGGGGACGTGTCCTGACACGTGCCGATGAGTTTCGCGGGTGGACGGCGTCCACCTCTCCGGAACCGGCCCGACAGGGCCGCCAAGACCTGGAGGACTGCGATGCCGCGATACCTGATCTCGTTCGACGACGGCGCGATGACGTTCCCCGAGGAGGACCTGCCCGCGGTGGCCGAGGCCTCGCACGCCGTCGTGCAGGCGGCCAAGGACGCCGGTGTGTGGATCTTCGGCGCCGGGCTGGAGCGCCAGCGGGCGTCGGTCGTCGCGACCGACGGCACCGTGACGGACGGCCCGTTCCCGGAGACGAAGGCCGTGATCGGCGGGTTCTCGATCCTCGAGGTGGCCAGCCGCGAGGAGGCGCTGAAGTGGGCGGCCCGGATCGCGGAGGGCTGCCGCTGCGCCCAGGAGGTCCGGGAGCTCATGTACGACCCGGAGTCCTGAGCTCCGCCCCGGAGTCCTCAGCGGCGCGCGTCGTCCTCTTCCGGATGCGTGGCGCACATCGCCTCAAAGGGGAGCGGTCAGACGGCGAGCGAGCGGACCGTGTCGATCGTGTCGGCCTCCGCGGCGGTCTTGTCGTCGCGGTAGCGCAGCACGCGCGCGAACCGCAGCGCCAGGCCGCCGGGGTAGCGGGTCGAGCGCTGCAGGCCGTCGAACGCGATCTCCACGACCTGTTCCGGCCGGACGGTGACGACCCAGCCGTTGTCCTCGACCTCCAGCTCGCGGAACCGTTCGGTCTGCCACTCCAGCATCTGGTCGGTCATGCCCTTGAAGGTCTTGCCGAGCATCACGAAGCCGCCCTCGGGGTCCCGCGCGCCCAGGTGGATGTTGGACAGCCACCCCTGACGGCGGCCCGAGCCGCGCTCGACCGCCAGCACCACGAGGTCCAGGGTCTTGCGGGGCTTGACCTTGACCCAGCCGGCGCCGCGTCGTCCGGCCGCGTAGGGGGCGTCCAGCGACTTGACCACCACGCCCTCCTGGCCCTCGCGGACCGCGCCCGCGAAGAACTCGGCCGCCGCCTCCGGGTCGGACGTCGTCAGACGGCGTACGGTGTGCGGCGCCGCGACCTCGTCGAGCACCGCCAGGCGGTCGCGCAGCGGGGCGTCGAGCAGGTCGCGGCCGTCGGCGTGCAGCACGTCGAAGAAGAACGGGGTGAGCTCGAACTGGTCGGCCAGCGCCTCCTCCGCCGACGTCGCCCGGGCCGGCCCGCGCGCCGAGCCGCGCGTCGACTCGTGGGTCGCCGACCGGGCCGCCGTCTCCTGGAACGGCCGGGGGACGCCGTCCGGCCCGACGCCGAGCGCCTCGCCGTCCAGCACCAGCCGGTCCGACGGCAGGGCGCGCACCACCTCGACGATCTCGGGCACGCGCTCGGTGATGTCGTCCAGGGAGCGCGTGACCACCCGCACGTCGTCGCCGAGCCGGTGCACCTGGATGCGGATGCCGTCGAGCTTCACGTCCACGCACAGCTCACCGGGCTCGTCGCCGGACGCAAGCTTCTCGAAGGCGGCCGCGATGTCCGGGGCGGACTGCGCGAGCATCGGCCGCACCGGCCGCCCCACCTCCAGGGTGAAGGCCGCCAGCGCGGCCGGCGGGTCGTCCGCGAGGAGCGCGGCGCTCGCGACCGGCCCGGTGGCCCCGCGCAGCATGACGGCGCGGCGGACGGCGTCGGCGGGCGTCCCGGCGGCCTCCGCGACGGCGTCGACGACGACGGAGTCGAGCGCGCCCTGCCGCAGCTCGCCCGCGACCAGGCCGCGGAGGAATGCCTGCTCCCGCTCGGTCGCGGAGCCGAAGAGCTCCGCGGCCGCGGTGGAGCGCGCCTGGGCCGAGCCCGAACCCTCCAGGGCGGCCATCGCGGCGAACGCGGCGTCGACGTCGCGGACCGTGAGCGTCGCCTCGGCCGCGGGCGGCGGGAGGTCGCGCAGCGCGGCGTAGCCGAGGCCCGTGCGGCGCTGGCGCAGCGCGCCGGCGAGGTAGGCGACGACGATCTCCAGGTCGTCGGCGACCGCTCCCGGGTTCGTGTCAGCGGCGCCGCCGTCCGCCGTCCGGCGCAGCAGGTCGGCGATGGCCGCCCGCTTGGCCAGGCGCGAGCGCGTGGCGGCGACGGCGTCGGACGTGGCGGCGACCTCGGCGAGAAGCATGCTCCATCTTGACGCGCCGCCCGATCCAACGCCTGGCCTGGCAGCGGCCGCTGTGGTCAACTGACCTGGCTGAACAACGTCCCTGGACATCACACCTAGGACTCAGCCCAGCGGCCACGCCGCCACCGCCTGCTCGACGGCGGTGCGGACCGGTGTGGCAACGCCCGGCACGAGCTCGTACGGGGCCTCGCCCGCCTTGGGCGCGCGGCGCCAGGTGCCGACCAGACGTCCGTCCAGGAGCACTGCCGGCCGGAAGATCCCGTTGGTGAACGGGACGACGGTCCGCATCGCCTCGGCGTCCGCGACCAGGTCCCGGTCCTGGTAGCCCAGCACGATCTCGTCGAACCCGGGCACCAGCAGCACGCCGCCGGGCACGCTGAGGTCAGGCGCGCGCTCGGGCGCGACGCCGGCATCCGGCCCGTCCGCCGCGCGGCCCACGAGCATCGGCCGCCCGTCGACCGTGACCTCGGCGACGGCGTCCGGCTCGGTCTCGCGCAGTGCGGCGACGGCGGCGCGCACGGGGGTCTTGGGCAGGCCGAGCCACCAGGCCAGGTCGTCCACGGTGGCGGGTCCGCGGCTCGCGAAGTAGGACCGGGCGATGCGGCGCAGGGCGGCACCAGGCTCCTCGGCCGGCCCGCGCCCGCCAACGCCGGCGCCCTCGGAGCCACCCGTTCCTGGCGACGCGACCATTCTCTGCTGCACCCCCGCGAACGGGCCCCAGTGCAGCACCCCGCGCAGTGCCAGGGTGACGATCAGGTGATACCCGCGCTGCCCCTCGATGGGCACCCCGGCCTGCTGCCACAGGTCGATCATCTCGGCCCGTGTGAACCCGTCCGACGCCGCCAGCGCCTCCCGGGTGATCTCTTCCGCGCGGTCCACGAGCGCGTCGTCCAGCCCTTCCGCCTCGCGGACGCGCCGGCCCAGGTGGGTCACGCGCTCGCCCGTCAGCGAGACGAGCGCGGCCAGGTCCCGGGGCGTGGTCGCGAACAGGGTGCCGCGCTGGGTCCAGCCGCGCACCAGCTCGCCGCTGTCGAACGCGGCGCGCACGTCGTCGATCGTGGTGCCCGGGCGTGACCGGACGGCGATCGCGCGCAGCACCGCGGGCAGGTCCTGTCCCTGCAGGGCCACCATCCGGCGGACGACGTCACCCGGCGTCGCGGGGCTCGGCCCGTCCCCGGGCAGCGCCAGTCCCTGCGTGCGCAGACGCAGCCGGCGCGCGCTGTCGGGGGCGAGGTCCGTGGTTCCGGAGGGCATGCGGGAAGAGTACGTCGCGCCTGTGACACTCACCGGGCCGGCGCCAGTGACGCCGTGTCATGCCGTGGCCTGCGGTATGTCACGGGGGAGCGGTGACGCGGTCGCACTGGCGGGCACGTGCCCGGACCGATGGGATCGGGGCATGACCTCGACACCAGCGAACCCTGCCCACAGGCCCGTGGCCGACGGGACCACGACCGACGGGCCCGGGCCGACCCGACCGGGCAAGGTGACGCGCGTCTCCGTGCTGACCATCGCGGTGGCACTCCTCGCGGCGACCCTGGCGCCCGTGTCGGCGTCGTCCGTGCCGACGGCGCCCGCCGGAGCGGGAACAGCCACGACGCAGGCCACCCTGACCTGGGGCGACTGCCCGGAGGCCGTCGCCGCGCCGGGGCTGGAGTGCGCCACGATCGACGTCCCGCTGGACTACGCCGAGCCGGACGGGCGCACGATCGAGGTCGCGGTCTCGCGGCTGGCGAGCACCAACCCGGAGCAGCGTCGCGGGGTGCTGCTGACCAACACCGGCGGCCCCGGCGGCGAGGGGCTGGCCTACCCGGCCGGCCTGCGCGACGTCCTGAGGCTGCCGCAGGAGATCCTGGACCAGTACGACGTGATCGGCATGGACCCGCGCGGTGTGGGCCACAGCACGCCGGTGACCTGCGACCTGAGTCCCGCGGAGCACCCGACCAACATCCCGATGTTCGCGCGGGACGCGGCCGACGTCCGGAGCGAGGCCACCCGGGTGGCCGACGTGGCCAAGAAGTGCGGGGCCTCGGCGACGGCCGACCTGCTGCCGCACATCACCACGGCCAACACCGCCCGCGACATGGACCGGATCCGGGCGGCGCTGGGCGAGGCGAAGGTGTCCTACTTCGGCATCTCGTACGGCACCTACCTCGGCGCGGTCTACACCTCGATGTTCCCCGGGCACAGCGACCGCTTCCTGCTCGACAGCGCGACCGGGCCCGGGGGCTGGGACTCGTCGTTCTCCCGCCTGTTCGGCCAGGGCGTCGAGGACCGGTTCCCGGACTTCGCGAGGTTCGTCGCCGCGCGTCCGGAGTACGGCCTGGGTGAGACGCCCCGGCAGGTGCGGGCGAAGTACTTCGAGCTCGCGGCACGCCTGGACCGGACGCCGAGCCCCGACGGCTACACCGGCGCGGCCTTCCGGTTCGCCACCTTCGCCGCCCTCTATTACGACGCGAACCTGCCGCAGCTCGCCGAGACCTGGCGGGCGCTCGACGCCGGCGAGCCCGTACCGGTGCCGGGGGCCGCCGTCGGCGACCCGTCCGCGCCCGCCCGGCCCGCCGCGGCCACTGGGATCCCGGCGGACAACTACATCGCCAGCCAGCTCCACGTGGTCTGCAACGACTCCGACTGGCCGGAGCAGGTGTGGCGCTACCAGGTCAACGTCGCGATCGACCGGGTCCGCCACCCGATGTTCGGCGCGGCCGGTGCGAACGTCACGCCCTGCGCGTACTGGCCGTCGGAGCCCGCCGAACCCCGGGTGGAGATCACCGACGAGGGCCCGGCGAACGTGCTGATCCTGCAGAACCTCCGCGACCCGGCGACGCCGCTGGCCGGTGCGACGGCGCTGCGCGACGCGTTCGGCGACCGCGCCCGGATGGTGACCGCCGACCAGGGCGGGCACCTGTCCTACCTGCGCCTGGGCAACGACTGCGCCGACGACCTCGCGACGACGTTCCTCCTCACCGGGGAGCACCCGGACCACGACGTCGCCTGCGGAGCGCCCTAGCGCCTCTATTTGGCATGGTCAAGACCGGCCCGGCCTAGGCTAAACTCGGCTCGCTTGCCTCCGTAGCTCAGCTGGATAGAGCGGGTCACTTCTAATGACTAGGTCGCGGGTTCGAATCCTGCCGGGGGCACTGATCTGCTGTCGTCGGGCGCCGGAGACTCACTCCGGCGGCCTGCACAGAACCTGTGTTTCTGCACACCCACAAGCCGCTACGGCTTGGCAGAACGATCTTGACCTATCAGGATGAAGCCGTGACTCCAGGAACACGCTCCGCAGTGCTCGGCCGTCGGGGTGGTGTGGACCCGAACGTTGCGGAGCAGCTCGGCTTCACGGTGCACGACGTCGTGCAGGACCTGCGCCGCGACGTCGCCGCGGCCACCCTGCCCCTGCCCGTCGACGGCGCCGAGGAGGCCGAGGCGTCCCGGGAGCGTCTCCTGGCCCAGCTCGACGAGCACCTGCTGCCGCGCCTCGCCGAGCTCTCCAGCCCCGCCGTCGTGGTGCTCGCGGGCTCCACGGGAGCCGGCAAGTCCACCCTCTTCAATAGCCTCCTGGGCGAGGAGGTGTCCGAGGCCGGGGTGCTGCGGCCCACCACCCGCGAGCCCGTCGTGGGCGTGCACCCGCGCGACGTCGACACGCTCACGACGGGTCCCGTCACCGAGCTCGCCCGGCTCGTCAAGCACGAGGGCGTGCCGCGCGGCACCGCGCTGATGGACGCGCCCGACCTCGACTCGCTCCTCAAGGAGAACCGCTCCACGGCCCACCAGCTGCTGGAGGCGGCCGACCTCTGGCTGTTCGTCACCACGGCCGCCCGCTACGGCGACGCGCTCCCGTGGCAGGCGCTCGACCGCGCCAAGGAGCGCGGCGCCAGCGTGGCCATGGTGCTCAACCGGGTACCCAGGGAGAACCTGACGACGATCCGCACCGACCTCAACACCCGCATGAAGGAACGCGGGATGAAGGACGTCCCGCTGTTCATCGTGCCCGACGTCGGGCCGCACGAAGGGCTGCTCGACCCCAAGCTCGTGGCGCCCATCCAGCGCTGGCTCAACCTGATGGCCGGTCCCGAGCGCTCGCGCACCGTCATCCTGCGCACCCTCAAGGGCGCGATCGGCGCCCTCCCGGACTGGGTGACGGGGCTCGTCACCGCCGTGGAGCAGCAGGGCACCGCCGCGTTCGACCTGCGCAACGCCGTCCAGGCCGTGGTCCCGGACGCGCAGCTCGCCGCCCGGACCGCCGTCCTGTCGGGGACGTCCGGCGAGGGCACGGTCGCCGCACGGTTCGCCGAGATCGCCAGCACCGACCACATCTCCCGGGTCACCGTCCGCGACGGCATCGCGCGGACCACCAAGCGCGCCGGGAAGGCCCGCGAGACGGCCCTGCTCCGGCTGCGCGAGGAGGTCGAGGCCACCGCGACCCGAGCGTTCGTGGCCGCCGGCGTGCGCACCGAGGAGAGCCTGCGCGGCGCCCTGGCCGGCCCGGGAGCGCCGCCCGCCGGCGAGACGATCCTCCCGTCCGCCACGAGCCGCGCCAAGGAACGCCTCGCCTGGGGCCAGAAGGCGGCCGCGGCCTGGTCCCGGATGGCCGACGACGTCGTCGGCCGGATGGCGGACGCCGACCCCGAGACGTCCGACGCCGAGGCGGTGGCCCGTGCCACCGGTGCCCGCAAGGCGTTCGGCGACGCCGGGCTCGCGACGCTCCTGCAGGCCGCCGCGCTCGGCAACGAGGACTCCCTGGCGCTCGTCGACCGCGTGCTCGGCGACAGCGCGGGGGACTCGATCGAGGAGCTGCAGGGCGAACTTGCCGACCAGGTCGCGCTAGCGGTTGCGGAAGAGGCCCGTTCTGTCCAGAGTGCCCTTGACGTCCCCGCGCTAGCCGACGACGCGGCCGCTCCGCTCCGCGTGCGGCTGGCCGAGCTCAGGAGGCTGACATGACGAGCCACGACGCGACCCTCGGCGCTCGGACCGAGGACCTCGGCCGAGCCCTCCAGATCGCCGGATCCCGCCTCGACGACACGGTCTTCGGCAAGGTCGCCAGCTCCGTGGCCGGGGTGCGCGAACGGCTCGCGCTCGGTGTGGACCACACGGTGGTGGCGCTCGCGGGGGGCACCGGGTCGGGCAAGTCGAGCACGTTCAACAAGATCTCCCGCCTCACCTTCGCCGACGTCGGCGTCAAGCGCCCCACCACCGCCAAGGTCACCGCCTGCTCGTGGAGCGACGACGCCGCCACGCTGCTGGACTGGCTCGGCGTGGAGCGGGAGCGCCGCATCACCCGGGCCGGCGAGCTGGACTCGGCGGACGAGGCCGCCCTGGGCGGGCTCGTGCTGCTGGACCTGCCCGACCACGACTCGGTCGCGCCCGCCCACCGCGACGTCGTGGACAAGGTGCTGCCGCTGGTCGACCTGCTGGTCTGGGTCGTGGACCCGCAGAAGTACGCCGACGACGCCCTGCACACCGGCTACCTGCGCGACTCGTCCGGCATGCGGGCCTCCACCGTGGTGGTGCTCAACCAGATCGACACGGTGCCCGTGGGCCAGCGCGACAACCTGGTCAACGACGTGAAGCGCCTGCTGCGCGACGACGGCCTGGACAACGTGCCGGTCATCGCGGCGTCGAGCAAGACGGACATCGGCATCGACGACCTGCGCGGGCTGCTGGAGCAGACCGTGGCCCGCCGGTCCGTCTCGGCCGGCCGCGCCGCGGGCGAGCTGGACGCCGCCGCGACGCTGCTGCTCAGCCAGACCCCGGCAGAGGTGCCGTGGCACATCGACACCGTCCTGGAGCGCGAGATCGACGCCCTCGCGCGGGCGGCCGGCCTGGAGTCCGTCGCCGCGCAGGTCGGCGCCGCGGTGCGCAACGGCTACGGCTCGCCCGAGTTCCGCAACCCGGACCCGGACTCGATCGCGCTGTCCCGCTCGCGCTGGCTCACCGGTTCCGGGGAGTCGCTGAAGCCGGGCTGGCAGCGTTCGCTCGCCGAGAGCGTGGCGAGCGCCCGCGACGTCACGAGCGCCGTGTCGACGGCGCTGCAGGGCGTCACCCTGGACACCCGCGGCCCGACGACGCAGCCGCTCACCCGCCGCCTGGCGCTCGGGGCGGTGCTGCTCGCGGTGCTGCTCGGGATCTGCACGGTGCTGGCCTCGACGGGGATCCTGCCCGTGGGCGACACCTGGACCACCGTGCTCGGGGTGGCCGCTGTGGTCGCAGCGGTCGCGGCGCTCGTCGTGTTCCTCGTGGCGATGCAGATGCGCCGTGCGCTCGCCGCGCGCCGGGCGCAGGCCGTCATCGCGTCGGGCCGCGCCGCGCTCGAGCGGGTGCTGCGCCAGACCCTCGGCGTGCCCACCCAGCGCCTGCTCGACGAGCACCGCGCGGTGCGCGAGCTCGCACAGAGTGCGCGCGACGACGGACCCTCGATACCGCTTCGTGTGGAAGAGAACGCGACCACAGGCAGCCAGATCCGGGTTGCGTCAACAGGTGACTTCGGACTGTCCGACCTGCGCTCCGTCCGCGCCTGATGCTGGGTACGGGCCGGCCGCGAGGGCCGGTCCGGACACCCAGGAGGGCTCCATGAACGACGTGACGGTGACTGTCTCCGGCTTCGCCGGCAACTCCCCGGCGCTGCACACGGGCACGGGCAAGCCGTTCGCCATGTTCCGCGTGGCCAGCACGCGGCGCTACGTGAACGACGCCGGCGAGTGGACCGACGGCGCGACGCTCTGGTTCACGGTGAAGGCGTGGCGGACGGCGGCGGTGAACCTGGTCCGGTCGGTCCGCAAGGGCGACCCCGTGGTCGTCACGGGCCGGCTCGAGATGGACGAGTGGGCAGGCCCGGACGGCGAGCCCCGGAGCGGGCTGGTGATCGCCGCGACGGGAGTCGGTGTGGACGCGACCCGCGGCAAGGTCGAGTTCTCGCGGCTCGTCCACCACGAGCCGATGCCTGGTTCCCCCGAGGAGGGCGGGCTGCCCGCGCTTCCGGGCGACGACGGGCTGGTCGCGGCGCGGGCGGGTGAGCCCGACCCGTTCGGCGTCGACCTGCCGGTCCCCGAGGGTGACGAGGAAGACCAGGGCGACGGGGCGGGCGTCGGGCAGCGGGAGCTCGTGACCGCGTAGGCTGGTCCCAGTCGTGCTCAGCGGTCCGCGGGTGCCGGAGGCATCTCCTGCGCGGACGCCCCCGGCACCCGCTCCGTGCGAGCGCACCCATCCGACGTACCTTCTGTGAACGGTGGAACACAGGCAGTGGCTGAATACATCTACTCCATGTACAAGGCGCGCAAGGCGCACGGCGACAAGGTCATCCTCGATGACGTGTCGCTGAACTTCCTGCCCGGCGCCAAGATCGGCGTCGTCGGCCCGAACGGTGCCGGTAAGTCCACGATCCTCAAGATCATGGCCGGGCTGGACACGCCGAGCAACGGCGACGCGCGCCTGTCGCCCGGCTACACCGTGGGCATCCTGCAGCAGGAGCCGCCGCTGAACGAGGAGAAGACGGTCCTCGGGAACGTCCAGGAGGCCGTGGGCGAGATCCTGGCCAAGAAGGCGCGGTTCGACGAGATCTCGGAGCTCATGGCGCAGCCCGACGCCGACCTCGACGCGCTGCTGGCCGAGATGGGCACGCTGCAGGAGGACATCGACGCGGCCGACGCGTGGGACCTCGACTCGCAGCTCGAGCAGGCGATGGACGCGCTGCGCTGCCCGCCGCCGGACGCCGACGTGACGCTGCTCTCCGGTGGTGAGCGCCGCCGTGTGGCGCTGTGCAAGCTGCTCCTGGAGAAGCCCGACCTGCTCCTCCTGGACGAGCCGACCAACCACCTCGACGCGGAGTCCGTGCTGTGGCTCGAGCAGCACCTCGCGTCCTACGCGGGCGCCGTGCTCGCCGTGACCCACGACCGGTACTTCCTCGACCACGTCGCGGAGTGGATCTGCGAGGTCGACCGCGGGCGCCTCTACCCCTACGAGGGCAACTACTCGACCTACCTCGAGAAGAAGCAGGCGCGCCTGGAGGTCCAGGGCAAGAAGGACGCCAAGCTCTCCAAGCGCCTCAAGGAGGAGCTGGAGTGGGTGCGGTCCAACGCCAAGGGCCGGCAGACCAAGTCCAAGGCCCGCCTGGCGCGTTACGAGGAGATGGCGGCCGAGGCGGAGCGCACCAAGAAGCTCGACTTCGAGGAGATCCAGATCCCCGCGGGCCCGCGCATGGGCTCGCTGGTGCTGGAGGCCTCGAACCTCAAGAAGGGCTTCGACGACCGCGTGCTCATCGACGGCCTGTCGTTCACGCTGCCGCGCAACGGCATCGTCGGCGTCATCGGCCCGAACGGCGTCGGCAAGACCACGCTGTTCAAGACGATCGTCGGCCTGGAGCCGCTCGACGGCGGCGAGCTGAAGGTCGGCGAGACCGTCTCGATCTCCTACGTCGACCAGTCGCGCGGCGGCATCGACCCGAAGAAGACCCTCTGGGAGGTCGTGTCCGACGGGCTCGACTTCATCAAGGTCGGCAATGTCGAGATCCCGTCGCGGGCCTACGTGGCCTCGTTCGGGTTCAAGGGTCCGGACCAGCAGAAGCCCGCGGGCGTGCTGTCCGGTGGTGAGCGCAACCGCCTCAACCTGGCGCTGACGCTCAAGCAGGGCGGCAACCTGCTGCTGCTCGACGAGCCCACCAACGACCTCGACGTCGAGACCCTCGGCTCGCTGGAGAACGCCCTGCTGGAGTTCCCCGGCTGCGCCGTCGTGGTCTCCCACGACCGGTGGTTCCTCGACCGGGTCGCGACGCACATCCTGGCCTACGAGGGCACCGAGGAGAACCCGTCCAACTGGTACTGGTTCGAGGGCAACTTCGAGTCGTACGAGGCCAACAAGGTCGAGCGACTGGGCGCGGACGCCGCCCGCCCGCACCGGGTCACGTACCGCAAGCTGACCCGCGACTGACGACAGACGGCTGATCCCCTTCGAGGCCCGAGTTTCTTGGCTTTGAGCCCGCTCAAAGCCAAGAAACTCGGGCCTCAAAAGTGAGCCGCTGCGCCCGCATAACGGGCGAATTTCGCATATGTTCCTTGCTGTCAGTAGGCATCTTCGACAGGATGCCGCAGTGAGCCCTGCCCTACGGCCCGGATGGCGAGAGCTTCCGCCCCTGCTGCGAGACCGCATCACCGATCTGCTCGGCGCCCGTGTGATCGCTGCCAGACAACCGGACGACTCCGGGATCCTGCCCGGCGCGCGCTTCCAGGTGCAGACGACGAAGGGCCACGTCTTCGTCAAGGCGATCGGCACGGAGCAGCCGGGGCCGCTGAACTTCCTGCGGCAGGAGATCGCGCTGTCGCCGCTGCTGCCCGCCGCCGCTCCGCACCCGGAGCTCCTCTGGTCCCTCGACGACGTGCTGCCCAACCTCGGCACGTGGGTCGCCGTCGGCTACGCGATGAAGTCCAACGTGCGCCCGATCGACCCCTCCTGGCCCGACGAGGACGTCGCGACCATGGTCAAGGTGGTCCGGGGGATCGGCGAGATCGAGGCGCCGGGCGACCCCATGTTCCTGCCCGAGGAGAAGGTGTTCCCCACGGACTCGTGGGAGTACCTCGCGGACAAGCGCCCCGCCGGGCTCGCGAACCACTCGCCGTGGCTCGCCAACCGCCTGGACGGTCTCGCGGAGATCGTGGCGCACGCCCCCGACGCGATCGCCGGTACGAGCCTGCAGCACGGCACCCTGCGGGTGCAGAACGTGATGCTGCCCGCGCGGCTGGGCGAGAAGCCGCTGGTGACGGACTGGATCCGGGGCAGCGTCGGGGCGCCGTACCTCGACCTGGTCTCGATGCTGCTGCACGTCCGCGCCAACGACGGCCCGCCGCCGGAGGCGACGCTGCGCCGGTACGGGCTGCCGCCCGGCACCGAACGTGACGCCGTGACCTGCTGGATCGCGGTGCTCGCGGGCCACTACGTGAAGTCGTCGATGGACACGCCGCCCACGGACATGCCGGAGCTGCGCGCCTACCAGCATCGGCTGGCCCGCGCCGCCGTGTCGTGGCTGCAGACCAGGCTCGGTTTCTGATCCACGTCGTTCCCGCAACACGTGCTGTGGTTTGCGGGTGAAAGCGCAGTTCGGCACACTCCGGCCATGAGCGCTGTGCGGCGACCGGCTTGGTCCGATCTACCCCCGTCTGTCCGTTCTCGAGTCAGCGAGTCCATGGGGGGACGCGTGATCGGCTCGGCCCCCATGAGCGGCACGGATCTGGCCCCGCTCGACGTGCTGCAGACGGCGTCGGCCCGCTCGATCGTGCGGGCGGTGGGGCCGGAGGCCCCGCTGACCCAGGACCGGATGGCCGCGGAGGCGGCCTCGCTGGCCACGCTGCCCGACGACGTGCCGAGCCTGGAGCGCGAGTGGTACGTCGACGAGGTGCTGCCCGGGGCGGGCCGCTGGGTGGTGCTCGGCTACCGGAACGAACCCATCCGGCCGCCGCACGACCCCTGGGACGACGGCGACCTCGCCGCGGCGGTCGAGCTCGCGATCCAGATCGGCTCGACCGAGGCGCCGCCGGACCTGCCCGACGCGCTCGACCTGATCGACGTGGACGCCTGGGCCACGATCGCCGCGATGCGGCCCGCCGGCCTGTCGGCCTTCACGCCGTGGCTCTCCGACAAGGTCGACCACCTCGCGGAGATCGCCCGCTACTCCGGCGAGGCGATGTCCGGCAAGAGCCTGGTGCACGGCGCGCTGCGCCGGGAGTCGATCCTGATCACCGACCACGGCTGGGACGCGACCAGCGCGCATGCCGTCGACTGGTTCATGCCGTCCCACGGCGCGTCGTTCCTCGACGTCGTGCTGCTGCTGCCGTACCTGCGGGTCGACGGCGCTCCGCCGCCTGGGGTGGTGCTCGACCGGCACCCCCTGCCCGACGTCGACCCCGAAGCGTTGACCTGCGCCGTGACCGTGGTCGCCGGTGCGCTGGTGCTCGAGTCGATGCGGCCGCCGGAGCCGGGCGCGCCCCACGGCCGCGCCGTGCAGCGCGAGGTGGCGCACGCCGCCCTCGACTGGCTGCGCTCGCGCCTCGGCGGCTGACGTCTTCACCCTGTTGCCACGCCACGGGCGCGCCTGACCTGCGCTGCTGCGGCAGACTGAGCGCCATGACCGAGAAGCCCGACGACGGCGCGGTGACCGGCGGACCGAACCCCGGTGTGAGCCCCTGGCAGACCGCCGGGCTGCCCGCGGGACCCGCTCCCGCGCCGTCCGCGGGACCCGCCGCCGCGACGCCCGGGGACGAGGCCGCGACGCCGGAGGACGGGCTGGACGCGGGCACCACGACCGGGCCCGCCGCGCCTGACACGGAACCCGCCGCGCCCCCCGCCCCCGACGAGGAGTCCGGTCTGACCGGCGCGCTGGAGGTGCTCCGGGCCCGGCTCGGCGCCCTGCGCCTGCCGCTGGAGACCACGGGCGTCGAGGCGGCGCGCACGGAGCTGCGCCGGTCCACGGACCAGCTCGACGACTACCTGCTGCCGCGGCTGCGGGCCCAGAAGGCGCCGCTGCTCGTCGTGGTCGGCGGGTCCACGGGCGCGGGCAAGTCGACGCTCGTGAACTCGGTGCTGGGCGAGCGGGTCACGCAGCCGGGCGTGCTGCGGCCCACCACGAAGGCACCCGTCCTGGTGCACCATCCGCTGGACGCGCGCTGGTTCTCGACCGACCGGGTGCTGCCGGGCCTGGCGCGCGTGACGGCGTCGGGCACCGGGACGCCGACCAGGTCCGTGGTGGGTCCCGCCGTCGCGGAGCAGGGCCACGGGGCGCCGCACGACCCCTCCCGCACCCTGCGCCTGGTGCCCAGCGACTCGCTGCCCAAGGGCCTGGCGCTGCTGGACGCGCCGGACATCGACTCGGTCGACACCGCCAACCGCGAGCTCGCCGCCCAGCTCCTCGGCGCGGCCGACCTCTGGCTCTTCGTCACCACGTCGGCGCGCTACGCCGACGCGGTGCCGTGGGACCTGCTGAACCAGGCCGCCGCGCGCAAGGCGCAGGTGGCGATGGTGCTGGACCGCGTGGACCCGGGCGCGGAGGCCACGGCCGACGACCTGCGGGACATGATGGTCGAGCACGGGCTGACCGACAGCCCGCTGTTCGTCATCCCCGAGGACAGCCTGTCCGACGACGGCATGCTGCCCGAGGACGCCGTCGGGGAGGTCTCGCGCTGGCTCACGGGGCTCGGCGGCGACGCCGACGCGCGCCGCCGGGTCATCGCCGCGACCCGCGACGGCGTGGTGGACTCCCTCGTCGTGCGGGCGGGCGGGCTGGCCGATGCCGCCGACGAGCAGCGGGCCGCCGACGCACGGCTGCGGCACGTCGTGGACCGGGCCTATGCGGACGCGGTGGCGCACGTGGCCGCGGCGACGTCGGACGGCGCGCTGCTGCGCGGCGAGGTGCTCGCCCGGTGGCAGGACTTCGTGGGTACGGGCGAGTTCTTCCGCGCGGTCGAGGAGGGCATCGGGCGGTTCCGCGACGCGGTGAGCTCGTTCTTCCGCGGCAAGCCCCAGGAGGCGCCCCAGGTCGAGAAGGCGATCGCCCACGGCCTGGAGTCGGTGGTGCTGGACGCCGCCGAGGAGGCCGCCGAGCGTTCCTACCAGGGCTGGCGCGGCGACGCCGCGGGCACGGCCCTGCTGGAGGGCCTGGAGCTGTCGCGGACGCCGGCGGCGCTGCGCGCCGAGGTGGGCGAGCAGATCCGGGGCTGGCAGGGCGACGTCCTGGGGCTCGTGCGCGAGCAGGGCGAGTCCAAGCGCGGCAAGGCGCGTGCCCTGTCCTTCGGCGTGAACGGGCTGGGCGTTGCGCTGATGATCTTCGTGTTCGCCTCGACGGGCGGGCTCACCGGCATCGAGGTGGGCATCGCGGGCGGTTCGGCGGTGCTGGCCCAGCGGCTGCTGGAAGCCGTGTTCGGCGAGGACGCCGTGCGCCGGCTCGCCGTGCAGGCCCGCGACCGCCTGCGGGCCCGCATCCAGGCGGTCATGGACGGGCAGGCCGCCCGCTACACCGCGCAGCTCGACGCGCTCGGCTCCGCGGAGGCGGGCGGTTCCGCCCTGCGCACGGCGGCCGACGCCGTCGCCTCGGCCGCCGCGGCGGAGCGCCGGTCGCGGGCCCTTGAGACGGAAACGGTGCCCGCGGGCGTCGGCGACCTGACCGAGAGCCGCGGGCTGCGGGGCGTCCGTTCGCCGGCGGGCGGCACGGGGCCGGCGGACGGCCGGGGCGACCTGGCCGAGGAGCCGGCGCGGAAGGGCTTCTGGAAGCGCCTGTTCGGGGACGGTGACCGGTGAGCCGGCTCGACCTGGCCGACCGCACGACGGCCCTCGACACGGCGATCCGGGCCGCGGACGGCCGCATCGAGCCCGCGCTGCTGGACGAGGCGCGCGCCGTCGTCACCCGGGCGCGGGAGCGGGGCGGCCTCTCCGCGGAGCACACCGTCGTCGCGCTGGCCGGCGCCACGGGCTCGGGCAAGTCGTCGGTGCTGAACGCGGTGGCCGGCGCCGCGATCGCGCAGCCCGGCGTGCGGCGTCCGACGACGTCGCACCCGATGGCCGCCGTCTGGGGCGACGGCGCGGACCCGCTGCTGGACTGGCTGGAGGTGGGCCGCCGGCACCACGTGGGGCCTCCGGCCGAGCCCGCTCCGGGCGGGCAGGACGCGCCGAGAGTGCCCGACGAGCCCGCCGGCCGCGGGCCGTTCCGCCGTCGAACCCCTGCGGGGGACACGACCGGGCTGGTGCTGCTGGACCTGCCCGACCACGACTCGATCGTCACCGAGCACCGGATGCGCGCCGAGCGCCTGGTGCAGCGTGCCGACCTGCTGGTCTGGGTGGTGGACCCGCAGAAGTACGCGGACGCCGCGCTGCACGAGGGCTTCCTGCGCCCGCTCGCGGGGCGTGCCGAGGTGGTGGTCGTCGCGCTCAACCAGGCCGACCGGCTGACGGTGGACGAGACGTCCGCGATGCTCGCCGACCTGAGGCGGCTCGTGGCCGAGGACGGCCTGGACGGCGCGCGGGTGCTGGCGGTGTCCGCGAAGACCGGTCAGGGCATCGACGACCTGCGCGGCCTGCTGGCCAAGGCGGCAGCGCGGCGCGAGGCCGCCACGGCCCGGCTCGCCGCGGACGAGCGGGTGGTGGCGCAGCGGATCGTCGACGAGTGCGGCACACCGCCGCCGTCGCGCGCCGGGAGCCAGGCCACGGGCGACCTGGTGGCCGCCCTGGAGGACGCCGCGGGCGTGCCCACGGTGGTCGACGCCGTCCGCGTCTCCGCACGCCGGGACGCCCGGTCGGCGACCGGCTGGCCGTTGACGCGCTGGATCGGGCGGCTGCGCAAGGACCCGCTGCGGCGGCTCGGGCTGCGGACGGCGGACCGGGAGCACCGGGCGCCGTCGGGCCGCGAGGACCTGGTGCGCACGTCGCTGCCGACGGCGCGGCCCGCCGTGCGGTCCACCGCGGCCTCGGCCGTGCGGCGCTACGTCGAGGAGGTGACGCGCGGCGTCGCGGACCCGTGGGTGCTGGCGGCCCGCTCCCGCGGGCAGGCGGGGATCGACACGCTGCCCGACGCCCTGGACCAGGCCGTGGCCGCGACCCGGGTCGAGGCGCAGCGCCGCCCGATGTGGTGGTCGCTGGTCAACGTGGTGCAGTGGCTCCTCGTCGCCGTGCTCGCGGCGGGCCTGCTGTGGCTGTTCGTGCTGTTCGGGTTCGCGTACCTGCAGCTCCCGCCGCCGCCCACGCCCGTGCTGTCGCTGCCGACCTGGTCGGGCGACGGTGTCGTGTTCCCGGGGGCGCCCGAGTCGGGCTCGGGCGAGGGCCTGGGCGTGGACCCGTTCACCATCCCGTGGCCCACCCTGATGGTGCTGGGTTCGGTGGTGCTCGGCCTGCTGGTCGCCCTGGTGTGCCGGATCTTCGGCGCCCTGGGCGCCCGCCGCCGGGCGAACGTGGCGCGCCGTCGGCTGCGGCAGTCGGTGGGCAAGGTCGCAGACCGGCTGGTGCGGGAGCCCGTGAGCGAGGAGCTCGCCCGGCTCGCGAGCTGCCGGACGGCGGCGACGGTCGCGGCGAGCTGAGGTCTGCCGCCGGGAGAGGATAGGGACCATGACACGCCTGCACGTCCCCGTCACGCTGCGCTGGTCCGACCTGGACGCCTACGCCCACGTCAACAACGTGGCGATGTTCCGCCTGCTGGAGGATGCCCGGATCACCGCCTTCTGGCAGCATCCCGAGGCGCCGGAGGGCGAGGCCTGGCCCACGGCCGTGGTGCCGACCGGACCCGACGCCGACTCCCACACGCTCGTGGCCGGCCAGCGCATCGAGTACCTGCGCCCGCTGCTGTTCACCCGCACGCCGGTGCGCGTGGAGATGTGGCTCGGCCGGATCGGCGGGGCGAGCGCCGAGGTCTGCTACGAGGTGCACGACGGCACGGCGAGCATGGCGAAGACCGGCCCGACGTCGGGCGGCAAGCCCTACGCCCGGGCGACCACCACGCTCGTGTTCGTCGACGCCGCCACAGACCGGCCGCGCCGCCTCACCGAGGGGGAGCGCCTGGCGTGGAAGGAGTTCCAGGAGGACCCGATCACGTTCCGCCACCGCGGCTGACGCGGGGCGCCGCTGAGTGGCCCTCAGCGTGTCCGAATTGCTAGATTCATCCCCCTTGGTTTCGGCCACGGAGGAACAGTGGATCTGCCCCAGCACTACCTTGACCCGGTCACCCTGCACGAGGTGTTCGACGACGTCCCGGCCGCCCGGGCGTATCTCGCCGAGCTGGCCGGGGGTCCGGCCCGCGACGAGCCGGCGCTGCTCGCCGTCCGGGTCCCGCTCACCCGGGCCCTCGCCCCCGAGGCGGACGACCCCGACACGGAGCTGGCCGAGGCGGAGCGCCTCGGCTGGCTCGCCGTCGGCCTGGCGGGCGGTCCGGTGGACGACGCCGCGGCCGCGCACTCGCACGCCGCCGACGTGCCCCTCGCCGCCGTGCCGCCCTTGCTGCGGCTGGGCCACGTGCTCCAGTGGCGGCACCGGTTCGCGGAGGCCGACCTGCTGTTCGGGCTCGCCCTGGAGGCCGCGCTCTACTACGGGGAGCACGCTGCGAGCATCGAGCACGCGCGCCGGCTGGAGTTCTTCGCCCTCCAGCACTGGGGCCGGTGCCGGTACGACCAGGCGCTCGAGGTGCACGCCGACCAGGCCCGCCCCTACCTCGGGGAGGCGCTGGCGCTGTTCGTGCGCGCCCTGGAGCAGCGGGTGGACGTCGCCGCGACGCCGGACGAGATCGGCACGGTCCGGCAGGCGGTACAGGCGGCCCGTGACCGGCTCGCGGAGCTCGGGGCGTAACAGGACAGGCGGGCGGTGCGGGTCAGGCCGGCAGCCGGATCATGCCCTCCTGGCCCGCCGAGGCCACGAGCACGCCGTCCTGCGTGTAGACCTTGGCGGTGCCCAGGGCGCGGCCGCCCTGGGCCGTGGGCGAGGACTGCACGAACAGCATCCACTCGTCGACCTGGACGTCGCGGTGCCACCACATGCCGTGGTCGAGGCTGGCCATGGGCACCGTGGCTGCGACGTCCTGCCAGGACTTGCCCGCCGCGCGCATGGCGGGCTCCAGCATGAGCTGGTCGCACGCGTAGGCCAGCAGGGCGCGGTGCATCGACTGGTCCTTGATGCCCAGCGGACGGCGCGTGCGCATCCAGACGAGCTGCGTGGCGGGCGGGGTGCCGCCCTGGGCCACCGCGGCGTCCGGGTGCAGGTACAGCGACCCGCCCACGTGCCGCAGCTCGAACGGCGAGTCCGCCCAGAACTGGGCGCGGACGTCGGGGCCGTCCGGTAGGGACCCGAGCTCGTCGAAGGCGGAGCCGACCTCGTCGGGCGCGGGGACGCCGTCGGGCATCGGCATCGAGTGGTCGTAGCCCGGCTGATCCTCCTGGAAGGAGGCGATCATCGAGAGGATCGGCTTGCCGAACTGGATCGCGTGGGTGCGGCGCGCGCTGAACGAGCGCCCGTCGCGCAGCCGCTCCACCGCGAAGTCGATGGGCTCCTCGACCCGCCCCTCCCGCAGGAAGTAGCCGTGCAGGGAGTGGATCTGGCGGCCGTCGGGCACCGTCCGGTCCGCCGCCAGGATCGCCTGCGCGAGCACCTGACCGCCGTAGGCGCGGTTCGCCAGGGCGGGCATGCTGTTCCCGCGCAGCACGTCCTCCTCGCCGCGCGGTCCCCAGCCCTCCAGGTGCCGCAGGTCGAGCACCTGCAGCAGGCGGTCGAGCGCGTCGGGCGTGTGGTCCGACGTGGCGTCGCCGGCGATCAGGTCAGGGGTGGCGTCCACGTGCGGGCGTCTCCTTCGGTTCTTCTGGGTCAGGCTTCGAGCGGGGTCAGTCTTCGAACGTGTTGATCATGCTGAAGGCCGCGCGCTCCAGGTAGTCCCACAGCTGCGACTCGTGGATCGGGGCGAGGCCCAGGGAGTCGACGGCGGTCCGCATGTGCGCGAGCCAGCGGTCGCGGGCGTCCGGGTTCACCTTGAACGGCGCGTGCCGCATCCGCAGGCGCGGGTGGCCGCGCTGCGCGGAGTACGTGCCGGGGCCGCCCCAGTACTGCTCGAGGAACAGCGTCAGACGCTCCTTGGCCGGCCCCAGGTCCTCCTCGGGGTACATGGGGCGCAGCACCGGGTCGTCCGCGACGCCGTCGTAGAACGCGTCGACGAGGCGCACGAACGTGTCGTGGCCGCCGACGGCCTCGAAGAAGGAAGGTTCCTGTGTCACGCCAGTCATCCTGCCACCCGCCTATGACGGTCCGGTGAAACTCGGTCTCGTGTGAGCAAGTCGACAATTGCCCGGGCGAAGGGCTTGCCAGCACAGATAGGGTGGGGACAAACCTGCAGCGACGCACGGTGGGAGTTGAGACATGACCAAGGCTGACCAGATCCTTGCGGCACTCGGGGGAACCTCGAACGTCGTCGAGCTGGAACCGTGCATCACCCGGCTCCGAGTCGAGGTGAGCGACCCGTCCCTCGTGGACGAGCCCGGACTGAAGTCGTCGGGAGCGTTCGGCGTGGTGCGGTCGGGCAGGGTGGTTCAGGTGATCGTCGGCCCCGAGGCGGACAACCTCGCGGCCGAGCTCGACACGCTCAGGGTGTGATCACGAGGGCGTGAACCCGTAGAGAGTGACGTGCGCGGGCCCGGGACGAGCTCCCGGGCCCGTGATCTGCTTCACTGCTGGTCGGCCGCGTGCAACCGGGGCGCGAACGGGCTGTGAAGGTCGCGCAGTGGTCCCTCGGACGCGGCCGGAGATGTACCGGTCCGCAGGCTCGACCCGAGTAGGTTGGGGGCCGTGTTCGAGTCTCTTGCTGCCTCCGTGTTCGACAGCGCCGAGGATTTCTGGGCCTGGTTCGGTAACAAGCCCCTGAAGGTCATCCTGATCGTCGTGATCGGGATGATCGCCATCGCCGTCCTCCGGCGGGTCGTCACCGCCCTCACCGAGCGCATCGCGATCGGCCAGAAGCCGCGCTCCGTGGTCGAGACGATGGCACCTCCGGTCGGCACCACCACGGGTGCGGTCCCGGTGACCACCCCGGGTGCCGCGCCCGGCACGAGTGGCAAGCGCAAGCGCAAGAACGTGCTGATGACCCCGCAGGCGCTGGCCGACGTCTTCGGCGCGGTCAACCCGCGTGCCGCCGAGCGGCGTGCCCAGCGCGCCCGGACCGTCGGCTCGGTGCTGAACTCGACCGTCAACATCGTGATCGGCACGCTCATGGTGATGTCGATCCTGCAGGTGCTGGGCCTGAACCCTGCGGGGCTGATCGCCGGTGCCGGTGTGGTCGGCGTGGCCCTCGGTTTCGGCGCCCAGAGCCTGGTCAAGGACTTCATCTCCGGCGTGTTCCTGCTCATCGAGGACCAGTTCGGCGTGGGCGACAACGTGGACCTCGGCGCCGGCGTGGTCGGCACGGTCGAGGCCATGGGCCTGCGGCTGACCCAGGTCCGTGCGTTCGACGGCACCCTCTGGTACGTCCGCAACGGCGAGATCCTGCGCGCGGGCAACCGCACCCAGGAGTGGAGCCGCGCGGTCGCCCCGGTGCAGGTCCCGCTGGGGGCCGACATCGACGCCGTGCGCGCCGCGCTCGGCCGCGCCGTCGACCGCGTCAAGAACGACCCCGAGCTGGCCGACAGCCTCCTGGAGACCCCGTCGGTGCGCGGCGTCGACGAGGTGGACCAGGGCGGCCTGACCTTCACGCTGCACGCCCAGGTGCGCCCGGCCCAGCAGTGGGCGGTCGCCCGGTCGCTGCGCGTGGCCGCGCACGCCGCCCTGCTGGACGCGGGGATCGTGGCGCGCTCCGCACCCGCCCTGTTCGAGGAGGGCGTCACGGGGGACACCCCCGGCGTCAGCTGACGTGACACGGGGTTCTCGGGCCGGGTTGCGCCCGGTACGGGTCGGTAGATGGCAGGATCTTTCCTTGTGACCGACGAACCGATGCCCGGGTCCACCGGAGACGGCTCCACCGTGCCGCAGGAGCTGGCCGAGCTGGCGACAGCCCACGGCGTGCAGTGCGAGTACACCGACCACGACGGCCGCGTGCAGCAGGTCAGCCCCTCGACGCTCGTCGCGGTGCTGGAGGCGCTCGGGGTCCAGGCGTCGACCCCCGGCGCCGTCACGGCCAGCCTGGAGCGCGCCCGCGACGACGAGTGGCGTGCCATGCTGCCGCCCACGGTGGTCACGCGCGAGGGCACCGAGGTACAGGTCCCGGTGCACGTCGCCGACGGCGCGGACGTGACCGCGTGGGTCGAGCTCGAGCAGGCCGAGACGCCCGTCGTCCCGGCGAGCGCGACGCCCTGGCGGGTGACGGCGCCCGGAGCCGCCCCCACGTCCGGCTCGTTCGCCACCGTCCGGGGTGCCCGGGTGCAGCTGCGCCAGGCCGACGTCTACGCCGAGCCGCGCACCGTGGACAGCCGCAAGGTCGGCCGGGCCACGTTCACGCTCCCGGACACCCTGCCGCTCGGCTGGCACACGCTGCACGCGGAGTCGGGCGGGCAGACGGCGCAGGCCTCGCTCGTGGTGACGCCCGCGCGGCTGGAGCTGCGCAAGAAGATCGCCCGCAAGCAGGCCTGGGGCTTCATGGTCCAGCTCTACTCGGTGCGGTCCCGGGACTCCTGGGGGATGGGCGACCTCGCCGACCTGGGCGACCTGGCCTGGCAGACGGCGCACAACGGCGGGGCCGACTTCGTCGCGATCAACCCGCTGCACGCGACCGAGCCCGTGCTGCCGGTGACCCCGAGCCCGTACCTGCCGACGTCGCGGCGGTTCATGTCGCCCCTGTACATCCGCGTCGAGGACATCCGTGAGACGGCGTATCTCTCCGCCGCCGACCGGTCGCTCGTGGAGTGGGCCGCCGAGCCCGTCCGGGAGCTGTCCGAGGACTCCGGGCCGATCGACCGGGACGCCGTCTGGGAGGCCAAGAAGGCAGCGCTCGAGGTGGTCTACACGGCGCCGCGGTCGGCGGCCCGGCAGACGGCGTTCGACGAGTTCGTGCTGGCCCAGGGGCGCGGCCTGGTCGACTTCGCCACCTGGTGCGCCATCAAGGAGCACCTCGACGGCCGGGACTGGCCGGCGGAGCTCGCCGACCCGGGTTCGTCGGCCGTGCAGACCCTGCGCAACGCCCTGTCCGACCGGGTCCAGTTCTACTGCTGGCTGCAGTGGGTGGCCGACGAGCAGCTCCGCGCGGCCCACCGCGCCGGCCTCGACGCCGGCATGCGGCTGGGGGTGTTCAAGGACCTCGCCGTCGGCTCGTCCCCGGACGGCGCCGACGCCTGGGCGGACTCCGCCGTCCTCGCCCGCGGCGTGTCCGTGGGCGCCCCGCCGGACATGTACAACCAGCAGGGCCAGAACTGGTCCCAGCCCCCGTGGAACCCGCGGGCGCTCGCCAAGGTGGGCTACGCGCCGTACCGCGAGATGCTGCGCACCGTGCTGCGCCACTGCGGCGGCCTGCGGGTCGACCACGTGCTCGGGCTGTTCCGCCTGTGGTGGATCCCGGGTGGGGCGCGCGCGTCTGCGGGTGCGTACGTCACCTACGACCACGAGGCCCTGATCGGCATCCTGTGCCTGGAGGCGCACCGCGCCGGGGTGGCGATCGTGGGCGAGGACCTGGGCACGTTCGAGCCCTGGATCCGCGACTACCTCGCGGAGCGCGGCATCCTGGGCACGTCCGTGCTGCTGTTCGAGCGGGACGCCGCCGGGGCGCCGATCGAGCCGGAGGCCTACCGCAGCGCGGCCCTGGCCACCGTGACCACCCACGACCTGCCGCCCACCGCCGGGTACCTGGCGGGGGAGCACGTGGACCTGCGGGAGCGGCTCGGCCTGCTCACGGAGGACGCGACGATCCTGCGCGCGCGGGCCCGCCAGGAGCGGGAGTCGCTCGTGGAGGCGCTGTCGCGCCGCGGGCTGACGACGTTCGACCCGTCCGAGCGCGAGCTCGTCGAGGGCCTGCACCGCTACCTCAAGGACACGCCGTCCGCGCTGGTGGGGGTCTCCCTGGCCGACGCCGTGGGCGAGCGCCGCACGCAGAACCAGCCCGGCACCGACTCCGAGTACCCGAACTGGCGGGTGCCGCTCGCGGACTCGGCGGGCGCCGTGGTGCTGCTGGAGGACCTGTTCACCAACGCCCGCCTGCGCTCCCTCGTCACGGTGATGAACGAGGAGCCCCCGGAGCCGGAACCCGCGCGCTGACGCCGTCCGCCGGCCGGCCGAAGGTGCGCATCGACCCAGTCGCCGGGCCCGGAACCACGTGAGTTCCGGGCTCCAACGGCATCCACCTGGGCACCGTCGACGCGTCGCCGGACCCGGCCGCGGAGGCCTGGGAGAACATCTGCGCCATCGACGAGCTGTGCCTCG
>NZ_JBFAKX010000028.1:0-43153 GCF_040655935.1 Promicromonospora sp. NPDC050262
ACGACCCGGCCGACCCCACCCCCTACTGGCTGGTCTCCACGCGCCGCCCGGAGCTGCTGGTGCAGGCCCTGGCTGACTGAGGTCAGACCCCCAGGTCACCCGGGTGACCTGGGGGTCTGACACGTCTACGGGCTCCTCGGCGGGCCGGGACTCTGGAACGATCCAAGACGTGGGACGGCCGGAGCAGCGCGCCTGTCCGGATCGGTCTGGGCGATCCGCGGTACGGACGGGCGCACTGCTCCGACATTCACGGCAGCCGGACTCGGCCACCGTGCCCCGGGCGACGTCTGGTGCTCACACGGCCGTCACGCCACGCGCATGCCGCCGATCGAGCGCGGGCGTCCACGACGACGCTTGCGGCTGCGTACGGTGCCGTCCACGACGATCTCTCCGCCCCACACGCCCCACGGCTCGCGGCGTGCGAGTGCGCCCGCCAGGCACTGCGCCTTGAGCGGGCAGGCGGCGCAGGCGCGCTTCGCCTCCTCGAGGTCCGCCGGATGCTCCGCGAACCAGAGCTCGGGCTGTTCCGAGCACGGCACGGAGTCGTCGGTCTCGGTGATGATGTTCGCGAGGTCCACACTGGTCACAACGCAGAAGAGGGCTAAAGGGTTGGGTTTGGTGCATAATCCCTCCCAACTTTTCCTGAATTTCTTCGAAAGTCCCGGTGGCGGTATGCCCGCGGTGTGGTCAACGGGACGTCCGCGGGCGGTCAGAACCGCTGCCCGGCGCGCCTAGGCTGGACCGTGTGACACCCACCGACGCCCGGAACGGGACCAGCAGAACCGCCCGGAAGAGCACCGAGAGCGGCCCGACCAGCCCCTCGTGGCTCGGCGTGGCCCTGCCCGTCGCGGGGCTCGTGGCGCTGGCCGCCCTCTTCGCGGCCGGCGCGTTCTCCGGGGCGTTCACCGCGTTCGCCAACTTCGCGGACCCGGGTGTGCTGGTGCGCTGGGGCGTGCCCGTCGCCACCGTGACCACCGAGCTGGCCGTGGCCGTGACCGTCGGCACGCTCGCGCTGGCGGCCTGGGTGCTGCCGCGCGGGCCGCTCGTGGACCGCGCGATCGGGGTCGCGGGCGTGGCCGCCGGAGTGTGGACCGTCGCCGCGCTGGTGCAGCTCGTGCTGCGGTTCTCGTGGTCCACGTACCTGCCCCTGGACTCGCCGACGTTCGGCCCGGCCCTGATGGAGTACGTCTCGACCATACCGGTGGGCCGTACCTACCTGGGGATCGTGATCGTCGCCGCGCTCACCGCCGCCGTCGCGCTCCTCGTGCGGGGCTCGGTCGGCGCCCTGTGCACGATGGCGCTGCCGCTGGTCGCCCTCGGCATGCAGTCGTCCACGGGCCACGCCGCCGGCGCCGCCAGCCACGACCTCGCGATCTCGGCCCTGTTCCTGCACCTGGGCGGCGCCGCCCTCTGGATCGGCGGGCTGGCCGCGATCGTCCTCGTCGGGCTGCGGTACGCCGCGACCGCCGACGTGATCCGGCGGTACTCCGCGATCGCGATCTGGTGCTTCGCCGCCGTCGCCGTCTCCGGCCTGGTCAGTGCCTGGATCCGGATCGGGTCGCTCGACCAGCTCGGCACCGACTACGGCATCCTGATCGTGGTCAAGGCCGTGCTGCTGATCGTGCTGGGCGGCCTGGGCTGGCTGCACCGCAGCACCGTCGTCGCGCGCCTGTCCGCCGGCACCACGAGGAACGCGGCGGTCGGCCTGTTCTGGCGCCTCGCCGCGGTGGAGGTCGGGGTGATGGGCGCGGTGTCCGGCGTGGCGGTCGCCCTCGGCTCCACGGCGCCTCCTGTGCCCGACGACGCGATCACCGACCCGACCCCGGCCGAGATCGTCACCGGCCACCCGCTGCCGCCCGAGCCGACGGCGCTGCGGTGGCTCACCGAGTTCCAGTGGGACGTCATCGTGGCGTTCGCGTGCGCGGCCGCCCTGATCGTGTACGTCCGGTGGGCGCTCCGGCTGCGCAAGCGCGGGGACGCGTGGCCGGTGGGCCGCACCGTCTCCTGGTGCCTGGGGATCGTGGTGCTCTTCTGGGCCACGAACGGCGGCGCGGCCGTCTACGGCCACGTGCTGTTCAGCGCCCACATGGTCCAGCACATGATCCTGGCCATGGTGGTGCCGATCTTCCTCGTGCTGGCCGCGCCGGTCACCCTGCTCGCCCGGGCCGTCCCCTCGCGCAAGGACGACTCCCGCGGGCCTCGCGAGTGGATCCTGCTGCTGGTGCACTCGGCCTGGGGCCGGTTCCTCGCGAACCCGATCGTGGCCGCCGTCCTGTTCGCCGGCGGGATGGTCGTCTTCTACTTCACGCCCCTGTTCGAGCTGGCCCTGACCACCTACGCCGGCCACCTGTGGATGATCCTGCACTTCACGCTCGTCGGATACCTCTTCGCGAACGCGCTGATCGGCGTCGACCCGGGCCCGTCCCGGCCGGGGTACCCGATGCGGCTCGTGCTGCTGTTCGCCACGATGGCCTTCCACGCGTTCTTCGGCGTCACGCTGACGTCGGGCACGGCCCTGCTCGTCCCCGACTGGTTCGGGCTCATGGGCCGCCCATGGGGACCGAGCGCGATCGTGGACCAGCAGAAGGGCGGCGCCGTCGCGTGGGGCATCGGCGAGCTGCCGACCCTGCTGCTCGCCGTCGGCGTCGCGATCTCCTGGACCCGGTCCGACGCGCGCGAGGCCCGGCGCACCGACCGCAAGGCGGAGCGGGACGGCGACGCCGAGCTGGAGGCGTACAACGAGATGCTCGCCAAGAAGGCGGAGCAGGCGGCGCGGCGCGGGGAGGGCTGACGACGTAAATCCGTGCCCGGCCTCGTTCCGGCGTGATAGGACGGCCGCGTGAGCGAATCTCCGCAGACCCCGCAGACCCCGTTCCACGACCTCGACCAGTACGTGGCGATCCCGCGCCTCACCGGCCTCACCGCCAGTCCGGACGGCACCCGGCTCGTCGCCACCCTGCAGACGCTCGACGGCGAGCGCACGGCCTACCGCACCGCCCTCTGGGAGGTGGACCCGGCGGGCGAGGCACCGGCACGGCGGCTGACCCGGTCCGCGAAGGGTGAGTCGTCCGCCGTCTTCACGCGGTCCGGCGACCTCCTGTTCACCTCGGCCCGGCCCGACCCCGACGGCAAGGGCGCCGACGAGCCCCGGTCGGCGCTCTGGCTCCTGCCGGCGGGCGGCGGCGAGGCCCGCGTGATCGCGTCCCCGCAGGGTGGCGTCTCCGGCCCGCTCGTGGCGCGTGACGCCGACACGGTGAGCGTCGGCGCGAGCCTCCTGCCCTCCGCGAAGGACCTGGCACAGGACGCCGGGCTCCGGAAGGCCCGCAAGGACCAGAAGGTCTCGGCGATCCTGCACAGCGGTTACCCGGTGCGGCTCTGGGACCACGACCTGGGCCCGGACGAGGAGCGGCGCCTGGTCGGCGACCTCGCGTCGCTCGTGGACGAGCCCGCGGCCCCGCTGCCGAAGGCCCCGCGTGCCGAGGGAGCCACCCCGGCGGCCGACGAGGAGACGCCGGGCAAGCACCTCCACCTGCGCGACCTCACCGGCGCGGGGCGGCACCTGACGGACCACGCCGCGGACCTGTCCGCCGACGGTACGACCCTCGTCACCACCTGGAACGTGAGCGACCCCGGCGCGGCCGTACGCGGCACCCTGGTCGTGCACGACACCAGCACCGGCGAGCGGCGCGTCCTGGTGGACGACCCGGACGCCGACACCGGCGCCCCGCGCATCTCGCCCGACGGCGCCTGGGTGGCCTACGTGACCGAGTCGATCTCGTCCCCGGACGAGGCGCCCGTGGTCCGGCTCGCCCTGGTGCCGACGGACGGCTCCGCGGAGCCCGTGGTCCTCGCGGACGACTGGGACCGCTGGCCCGGTCGCCCCACCTGGCTCCCGGACGGCAGCGGCCTGCTGGTCCAGGCCGACGACGACGGCCGCGGCCCGGTCTTCCTGCTCACGTTCTCGGGGTCGCTGCCCGGCGCCGACGTGGTCGTCGAGCAGGTGACGTCGGACGATGCCGTCTTCTCGGACCTCTCCGTCACCCCCGACGGCGCGACCCTCTTCGCGCTGCGGAGCTCCTACGCGGCTCCCGCCGAGCCGGTCCGCGTCGACCTGGCGGCGTTCGCCGCGTCGGGTGCCGCGGGGGAGCGGACGCCGGTCGCGGCGACCCTCCTGCGCTCGCCCGTGCCGGCCCCGGCCCTGCCGGGCACGCTGACGGAGGTCGAGACCACCGCCGAGGACGGCACGCGCGTGCGCGCCTGGCTCGCGCTGCCCACCGACGTCGGCCCGGAGGCCAAGGCCCCGCTCCTGCTGTGGATCCACGGCGGCCCGCTGGGCTCGTGGAACGCGTGGAGCTGGCGCTGGAACCCCTGGCTGATGGTCGCCCAGGGCTACGCCGTGCTGCTGCCGGACCCCGCGCTGTCGACCGGGTACGGCCAGGAGTTCGTGCAGCGCGGCTGGGGTGCCTGGGGCAGGGCGCCGTTCACGGACCTGATGGCGATCACCGACGCCGCAGAGGCGCTGCCCGAGATCGACGAGACCCGCACGGCCGCGATGGGAGGCTCGTTCGGCGGGTACATGGCCAACTGGGTGGCCGGGCACACCGACCGGTTCCAGGCCGTCGTGACGCACGCGAGCCTGTGGGCGCTGGACCAGTTCGGCCCCACCACGGACGCCTCGTTCTACTGGGCGCGCGAGATGACGCCGGAGATGGCTCTGGAGAACAGCCCGCACCTGGCGGTGGGTGACATCCGGACCCCGATGCTCGTGATCCACGGGGACAAGGACTACCGGGTCCCGGTGGGCGAGGGCCTGCGCCTGTGGTTCGAGCTGCTCACGAAGTCGGGCCTCCCGGCGTCCGACGACGGCGAGACCGTGCACCGGTTCCTGTACTACCCGGACGAGAACCACTGGATCCTGACCCCGCAGAACGCCAAGGTCTGGTACCAGGTGGTGTCCGCCTTCCTCGCCGAGCGGGTGCTCGGCGAGACGCCCGAGCTGCCGGCGACGCTCGGCTGACCGAACGTTGCGCCGGGGTGGAGCGGGTGATGTGTCCGCTCTGCTCCGGCGCCGGGCCGGCTCCGGGCGTCAGCCCGCCCGAACGGCGCCCACGACGCGCACGCGCACCGCGACGTCGTCGATCTCCTCGGGGATCTTGTCCACGAGACGGGCGTCCGTCACGTTGACCTGCAGCACCCAGCTACCGCCGGGTCCTGCCACCTGTTCGACCAGCTCGTCCTCGGAGAGCACTTCGACCGGCGACCTGCCGGACGTGCCGGGCTGCGCTTGCTTTCGAGCGAGATTCTCACGTGGTGGCTGGCCGATTGACGCCGTGAACTCTGGGGCGACGCCAACCCCGATCACACCGTCGAGCCCGGCGACGTTTTTCCGCAATGCGGCTTTTGCCGACCGAGCCTCGTCGAGTGTTGCCATCCCGATCACCTCCTGGTCATCCATTGTGTCCCCCGTGTCTACCCCCTTCCACCGGGGCCGGAAGGGGTCGTGGGGCACACCGGGGCACCCTGGGCAGCGCCGCAGGTCAGCAGGGTTGCAGGCCGCGACGCGCCGTGCGGACACGCCCATCGCCCCGGCCGCCGAACGCGACACGCCCGACGGGGGAAACGCTGGTGCGCATGCCGAACATCACCCGAGACGCCCGGGCTCGTCCGGGGTGGATGCGGGCCGTCGCGGACCTCATGCGAACGGATGCGCCTGCTCCCTCGCCAGCTCCACGCCCAGTATCTCAAGGACCTGGTCGATCGGGTTGGCGTAGGTGAGTCCCTTGCCGCTGCGCCCGCCGGACTCCGACCCGGCGAAGAGCAGACCGACGGCCACGCCGTCCTCCCGGTAGACGAGCGCGCCCGAGTCCCCGCCGCGGGAGAACGGCCCGTCGTCGAGGCTCTCGATCTCGATCTGGTCGTCGAAGTTGAGGGCGCCGAGGTCCTCGTAGCCGACGACGACGTCGTCGAGCTCGATGGCCGTGACGCGCCCGCGCGTGGTCGCCGTCGTGCGGCCCACCTTGCCGACGATCTCACCGCCCAGGGCGCGGGCGGTCTTGACCACGCGCCCCACGGGGTAGTCGAAGCTGACCGGGACCCGGTCGAGGCGCGCGATCGCGGCGTCCGTGTACGACGGTTCGGTCGAGTCCAGGTCCACCACCTGCGTGAGCTCGCCGATCCGGTCTCCGGGCGCCAGCCCGCCGTCCGCCGGCCCCGGCTGCAGGACGACGTCGCCGGGCCGCGCCTCCGGGGACCCGGCCAGCACGTGGTAGTTCGACAGCGCGTACAGGTGGCCGTCGCCGGGCACGGCGCGGGTCACGAAGGCACCGAGCGTGCCCGCCGTGACGCCCACGTGGCCGATGGAGATGCCGGGCCGCAGCGGACGCCGCCGGTCGGTGTCGCCGTCCGCCTGCGACGTCGGCGCGGGCGGACGTGGGCCGAGCTCGCTCACCGGGCGGATGCGGCCGGTGCGGCGGACGTCGGCCGTGGGCCCGATCTCTGCCGAGACCTTGCGCACGATCGAGCGGGCCCGGGGTATCCCGAGCCGGTAGCGGACCGCGATGCCGAACTCGCCGTCCCCCTGCGGCACCAGGCCGAGCGCCAGGGTGGGCGCCCGCACGGCGTCCGCGGCGTCGGCCTCCGTCCGCGCACCCGGCGACCGCGGTGTCGCCACGGCCCCGTGCTTCTCGGCTAGCTCTCGGGCGAAGGCTGTGAGCTGCTCCTTCATCTTCCTGGCCTGGTCGCGGTCCATGCCCTGATCCTCTCCTCACCCACCAACACGACACGGCAGCAAGATGGCGACACGCCGATCTGCCCAGGAAAGTCATCCGATAGACGGATATCGCCCTGCCAGGTTTGCGCGGTACGTTCCTCTGCTACACCCAACCATGGCCGGGTGAAAGCCAGGAAGCCCCGAGGTGTCACAAAAGATCCTCGACAGCCTCTTGAAACGTTGGCGGCGCCCGCACCGGACGCCGAAGGACACGAAACGGCGAGAATGATCGGGACGATGGACGAGACGCGGAGCGCGCGGGTGACCCGCGCCGACGTGCGGGAGGCCCTCATGTGGGCCCTCGAGCGGGACCGCGCTGCCCTGCTCGCGCACCGTGCTGCCGTGCACTCCAGCAAGAGCGAGCTCACCCGCCGCCGGGCCGACAAGGCGCTGGTCGAGCAGTGGCGTGCCCGCAGGGCGGACGGCGGCAAGGACGCCTCGCCCCGGGAGTGACAATGGGCGGGTGAGCACCACCGTCCAGAACTTTCCCCGGGTCCGTGCGTCCGAGCTCGTCGGGCGCGGCTGGCTGAACACCGGAGGCCGTACCGTCACGCTCTCCGAGCTGCGCGGCAAGGTCGTGGTGCTCGACTTCTGGACCTTCTGCTGCATCAACTGCCTGCACGTCCTGGACGAGCTGCGCGAGGTCGAGGAGCGGCACCGCGACGAGCTCGTGATCATCGGGGTGCACTCACCGAAGTTCGAGCACGAGGCCGACCCCGACGCGCTCGCGGCCGCCGTCGAGCGGTACGAGGTGCGGCACCCTGTGCTCGACGACCCCGAGCTGGTCACCTGGGGCGCGTACACCGCGCGGGCCTGGCCCACGCTCGTGGTCATCGACCCCGAGGGCTACATCGTGGCGCAGATGGCGGGGGAGGGGCACGGCTCCGCGATCGCGGCGCTGGTGGACGACCTGGTGGCCGAGCACGCGCTGAAGGGCACCCTGCACCGTGGCTCGGGCCCGTACGTGCCGCCCGCCCCCGCGTCGGGCACGCTGCGGTTCCCCGCCAAGGCGCTCGCCCTGCCGAACGGCAACCTCCTGGTCGCGGACGCCGGGCACCACTCCCTCGCGGAGCTCGCGCAGGACGGCGAGACCCTCGTGCGGCGCATCGGGTCGGGCGAGCGCGGCCTCGTGGACGGCGGCCCCGACGAGGCGCGGTTCTCGGAGCCGAACGGGCTGTGCCTGGTGCCGGAGGACCTGCGGTCGTCGCTCGGGTACGACGTCGTCGTCGCCGACACGGTCAACCACGCGCTGCGCGGCGTGCGGCTGTCCGACGGCGCCGTGCACACCGTCGCGGGCACCGGCCAGCAGTTCATGGTGGGTGGCCAGGAGAACGTGGCCGGCACCGTCGGCGCGTTCGACGCCGAGGACGCGTACGACGCGCTGAGCGTCCGGCTCTCCTCGCCGTGGGACGTGGAGTGGTCCGCCGAGCGCGGCGTGTTCGTCGTCGCGATGGCCGGGAACCACACCCTGTGGGACTTCCACCCCGGCCCGCACCTCGACCAGGTCTCGCTGCTCGCGGGCACCATGAACGAGGGCCTGGAGGACGGCCCGGGCGAGGGTGCCTGGTTCGCACAGCCCTCGGGCCTCGCGGCGGCGCCCGACGGCGTGCTCTGGCTCGCCGACGCCGAGACGTCCGCCCTGCGCCGCGTGGTGCCGGTGAGCGAGACCGAGGTGACCCTCGAGACCGCCGTCGGGCAGGGCCTGTTCGACTTCGGGCACCGTGACGGCGCGGCCGGCCAGGCCCTGCTGCAGCACCCGCTCGGGGTGGCGGTGCTGCCGGACGGCAGCGTCGTCGTCGCCGACACGTACAACGGGGCGGTGCGCCGGTACGACCCGGCCTCGGGCGAGGTGACGACCCTCGCGAAGGACCTGGCCGAGCCGTCCGACGTGCTCGTCGAGGTAGCGGACGACGCCGTGCACCTGCTCGTGGTGGAGTCGGCGGCGCACCGGCTCACGCGGGTGGCGCTCCCGGCGGGCCTCGCGGGCGAGGTGCTCGACGGCGGCGCGCACAAGGTCGCCCGGCCCGCCGCCGACGTGGCCGCGGGTGCGCTCCGGCTCGACGTGCCGTTCGCGCCCGCTCCGGGGCAGAAGCTCGACGACCGCTGGGGCCCGTCGACGTCGCTCCAGGTCAGCGCGACCCCGCCGGAGCTGCTGCTGTCGGGGGCCGGGAACGGGACGGACCTGTTCCGTGACCTGGTGATCAACCCCGAGGTGACCGAGGGCGTGCTGCACGTGACCGCGAAGGCGGCGTCGTGCGACCAGGTGCCGCTGCTGCCGAACGGCGAGCCGGACCCCGACGTCTTCCCCGCCTGTCACCTGGCCCAGCAGGACTGGGGCGTGCCGGTGCGCGTGGCCCCGGACGGCACCGCGGAGCTGACCCTGCCGCTGCGCGGCTGACAGGTCAGCCCGCCAGCACCGCCGGCAGCTCGGTCAGCGAGTCGATCACGGTCGTGCGCGCCGCCTCGGGGCGCAGCGCGTGCAGGTATCCCCACGGTCCGCGGCGGAGCAGGACGGGTCGCATCCCGGCGTCGGCAGCGGGGAGCACGTCGTTGTCCAGCCGGTCGCCCACATAGGCGATCTCCGACGGCGCGACCCCCGACAGCTCCGCGACCCGGGCGAAGAACTCCGGCTCAGGCTTCTGCACGCCCCACTCGTCGGAGGTGCGGATCGCGCTCGCCGGCAGGTGCATCGCCTCCAGGGCGGCGCGCGCCTCGGGCGGCTGGTTCCCCGCGATGACGACGTCGAAGCCGGCCTCGCGCAGGGCTGCCAGCGCGGGGCGGACGTCGGGGTAGAGGTCGTCGGCGTCGAACCCCGTGCGCAGCCCGTCCGGGTCGTCCAGCGCCCAGGCGGCGGCCTCGGCCTGGTAGTCCAGCCCGGGTCGCAGCAGCTCGAAGGCCTCCCGGTGCGAGAGGTCGAGGGCGGCGCAGCCGCCGAGCACGCCCAGGAACGTGAGCGGCGGGACCCCGAGCCGCTCGGCCCACCGGAGCCAGATCCGGGACTCGTCGATCAGAGTCTCGCCGACGTCGAACACCACGGTGCGCACCATGCCCCCGACCCTAGGACACGCGCGGAGGTGCGGGGCTGGCGGGTCACGCCAGGCGGAACAGCGGGTCGCCAGCCCGGACGACGGCGCCCGGCCGGACCAGCTCGTCGAGCGCCCCGGTACCCAGGTCCAGGGCGACGACGGGCACGAGGGGCGACCGGCCCCCGTCGGCCACCGTGGCGGGGGACCACGCGACGAGCTCCTGGCCCGCCGCGACGGTGTCGCCCTCCTCGACCAGCAGGGTGAAGCCCTCGCCCCCCAGCTGGACGGTGTCGATGCCGAGGTGCACCAGGACGCCCCGGCCCCCGGCGGGCTCTGCGCCCCCGGAGGGTGCCAGCAGCACGAAGGCGTGCGGGTGCAGCTTGACCACGACGCCGGCGCACGGCGCCACGACGCGCCCGCCGGTCTCGGGGTCGGGCTCGACCGCGAGGCCCGGCCCGACGATGCTCTCGGCGAAGACGGGATCCGGCACGTCGCGCATGGCGACCACCCGTCCGGCGACGGGAGATCCGACGTTCAGGGCCTCGGCCATGCGGTCATCTTGTCAGACCGCCGCACCGGGCGATCGTCGGATCGCCGCACCGGGCGACCGGGTCTCGCTCGGCCCGTCGGTCGCGTGTAACGTTCCGAGGACACTCGACGACGAGCCCGAGGGAGCGTACGGATGACGAGCGAGAGGCTCACGGGAGTCCCGGCGAGCCCGGGCCGGGCGGTGGGGACCGTGGTCCGGATGCCGGCCCGGGTGCCCGAGCCGAGCACGAGCCGCCTGTCGGGTTCCGCGGACGACGCCGTCCGTGCCGTCGAGGACGCCGCAGCCCAGGTCGAGGCCGATCTCGCAGAGCGCGCGGGCCGGGCGTCGGGCACCGCGGCCGACGTGCTCGCGGTCACCGCGGCGATGGCCGCCGACCCGACCCTCGCCGCCGCCGCCGCCCGCCGCGTCCGCGACGACCACCTCACGCCGGAACGCGCCGTCTGGGACGCCGCCGGGGCGGTGGCCACGCAGCTCGAGTCGCTCGGTCCGCCCCTGTCGGAGCGCGCCCGGGACGTGCGCGACGTGCGCGACCGCATCGTCGCCGCGCTCACCGGTGCGGCCCCGCCCGGCGTGCCCGACCCGGGGCACCCGTTCGTGCTCGTCGCGAGCGACCTTGCCCCCGCCGACACCGCGATGCTCGACCCCGCCGTGGTCACGGCGATCGTCACGGCGCGCGGCGGCCCCACCTCGCACATGGCCATCCTGGCGCGTGCCCTGGGCATCCCGGCTGTCGTCGCGCTGCCCGGGGCGAACGAGCTGGCCGACGGTGAGGAGCTCGTGGTCGACGGCACGCTCGGCACGGTCCTGCGCGGCCCGTCCGCCGACGACGTCGCCGGCGCCCGGCGCCGGGTCACCGCAGCCACGTTCGACGGCCGGGGCGTGACCCGCGACGGGTCCGAGGTGGAGCTCGTGGCGAACGTCGCCGACCCGGCGGCGGCGGAGGCGGCCGCGGCCGCGGGTGCGCGCGGCGTCGGCCTGTTCCGTACCGAGTTCTGCTTCCTGGGCCGGGGCGAGGAGCCCAGCGTCGAGGAGCAGGTGACCGCCTACCGGGCGGTGCTGTCCCACTTCCCGGGCCGTCGGGTGGTGGTCCGCACGCTCGACGCGGGCGCCGACAAGCCCCTGCGGTTCCTCACGCCGGACCACGAGGACAACCCGGCGCTCGGCGTCCGTGGCCTGCGCACCGCGGTCGCGCACCCGGACGTGCTGGACCGGCAGCTCGACGCGATCGCCCGGGCAGCCGCCGCGGAGACCGCCGAGGTCTGGGTGATGGCGCCGATGGTCGCGACCGTGGACGAGTCCCGCGACTTCGCGGCGGCGTGCGCGGCGCACGGCCTGGAGCAGCCGGGGATCATGATCGAGACGCCGGCCGCCGCGCTGCAGGCACGGCACCTGCTGGCGGAGGTGGCGTTCGCGAGCCTGGGCACCAACGACCTCACGCAGTACACGATGGCCGCCGACCGGGACCTGGCCGGGGTGGCCGTCCTGTCGACGCCGTGGCAGCCCGCCGTCCTCGAGCTCGTCCGGGTGGCGAGCGAGGGCGGGGCGTTGCATGGTGCTCCGGTGGGGGTGTGCGGCGAGGCCGCGGCCGATCCCCTGCTCGCGCCCGTCCTGGTGGGGCTGGGCGTAACGTCGTTGTCCATGACACCTCGTGCCCTGGCGGACGTCGCAGGTACCCTCGCAACCGTGTCCCGTGACGAGTGCGTGGAGCTCGCACGGGACGTCCTCGAGTGCTCGACCGCCCAGGCGGCGCGCGACCTGGCGCGGGAACGTCTCCTCACGTGAACCTCATCTGAACCCCTCGGTCACATCTCAGTTACGAAGGCGCTCTAAGGTGGCCCGCATGCCCGAACCGATCCGGACCGAACCGCAGGAGCCGGCCGCACCCGATGTGCAGGTCACGCTCTCGACGGCGTCGGTCTTCCCTCGCCGTGTGCCGCTGGCCTTCGAGGCCGCGGCCGAGCTCGGCTACGACGGCATCGAGGTGATGATCTGGTCCGAGGAGGTCACCCAGAACCCGCGCTCGCTCGCGAAGCTGTCCGCCGACAACGGCATGCCGGTGCGCTCGGTGCACGCGCCGACGCTCCTCGTCAGCCAGCGGGTCTGGGGCCGGTCCCCGGACGCGAAGCTGGAGCGGACCACGGAGATGGCGCTGGAGCTCGGCGCCGGCACGGTGGTGGTGCACCCGCCGTTCCGCTGGCAGTACAAGTACGCGCGGCAGTTCCAGGACCAGGTCCGCGAGCTGAGCGAGACCACCGGCGTCACGATCGCCGTCGAGAACATGTACCCCTGGCGGGGCGGACGGCGCGAGTTCCAGGCCTACCTGCCCGGCTGGGACCCCGCCGAGCACGACTACGACGCCGTGACCCTCGACCTGTCGCACGCGAGCGTGGCCCAGCAGGACGCGCTCACGCTGCTGCACACCTTCGGTGACCGGCTGCGGCACGTGCACCTCGCCGACGGCAACCACGGCGCGCGGGACGAGCACCTGGTCCCCGGCCGCGGCAGCATGCGCGCCGAGAAGGTGCTGGAGGAGCTGGTGGCGCGCCGCTGGAGCGGCGACGTCTGCGTGGAGATCTCGACCCGGGCGGCGCGTACGGCCGCCGAGCGGCACGACGACCTGGCCGCCTCGCTGCAGTTCGCACGGGCCTACCTCTCGCCCACCCCGCACGAGTTCCACACGCCGCCGGGGGCGCACCACCGGCCCCATGACGCGTGGTGACGGCTTTCTGTGACCTTGCTCTCGAACTGTTTCGATCCTGAGGGAGGACGGGGCTAGACTGGCCTCCGTCGAGCAGGTACTGGTGCGGCGGACCGCCGCAGGACGAAGGAGGTGGCGCGCATGACCCGTAGCGAGCCTCCGAGTAGTCCGAACCGCAGCTGAGCTGACGGTTCCCCTGCCCGCGGGTCCGCGGGTTCTCGCGCGCCGGTGCGCTCCGCCCCCTGCCGGGGCGTGAGGTCCACCGGTCGTCCGGCCGTCCGCTGCTGCGGTGTGCGTTCGCAGTCCTTTTCCTGCGCTCGACCCCAGGAGTTCCCCATGGCCACGTTCCTGCCCTCCCGTCCTGCCCGTCCCCTGCTGGGCGCGCTCCGCCAGCGCCGCACCGTCGGCGTGCCCGACGTCGCCCCGCGCCCCGTCGCGCCCGAGCCGCGTTCGGCGGTGGTCGCCGCCGCGATCTACGACGACGGCGTCCGCACCGCCGGCTACGACAACCTCGCCGAGACCTTCAGCGCGCTCCGGTCCCGCCCCGGCGGCATGGCCTGGATCGGGCTGGAGCGTCCCGAGGAGACCGAGCTGACCTCGCTCGCGCGCGAGTTCGACCTGCACCCGCTCGCGATCGAGGACGCCATCCAGGCGCACCAGCGCCCCAAGATCGAGCGCTACGGCGACACCCTGTTCGTCGTGCTGCGCGCCGCCCGCTACCTGGACGACGCCGAGGAGGTCGAGTTCGGCGAGCTGCACGTGTTCGTGGGCCCCGACTTCGTGGTGACCGTGCGGCACGGCGCCTCGCCCGACCTCGCCGCGGTGCGCACGCGGCTGGAGGCGGACCCCGAGATGCTCGCCCGCGGCCCCGAGGCCGTGCTCTACGCCATCCTCGACAGCGTCGTGGACGGGTACGCGCCGGTCGTCGCCGGGCTGGACCACGACATCGACGAGATCGAGTCGGACGTCTGGGGCGGTGCTCCCGACGTGTCGCGGCGCGTCTACGAGCTGTCCCGCGAGGTGCTCGACTTCCAGCGGGCGGTGCGGCCGGAGCAGGCGCTGTGCGCCTCGCTCGCCAAGGGCGCCGACAAGTACGGCGTGGACCCGGAGCTGCAGGCCTACCTGCGCGACGTCGCGGACCACCTCACCGAGGCCGCCGACCGGATCGAGGTCTTCCGGGCCGCGCTGCGCGACATCCTCACCGTGGCCGCGACGCTGGTCGCGCAGCGGCAGAACGAGGAGATGAAGCACCTCTCGGAGGTGAGCATCCGGCAGGGCGAGGAGGTCAAGAAGATCTCCGGCTGGGCGGCCATCCTGTTCGCCCCGACCCTCGTGGGCACGGTCTACGGCATGAACTTCGACACCATGCCGGAGCTCGGCTGGGCGTGGGGGTACCCGGCGGCGCTGGTCGCGATGCTCGCCGTGAGCGTGGGCCTGTTCGGCGTCTTCCGCTGGAAGCGCTGGATCTGACCGGCCGCGCGGGGGCCGGGCCCACGGGCCCGGCCGCGGCCCGTCGCCGGGCTCAGGCGGGGTCGAGGGTCTCCGGGTCGGGCAGGCCGGCGATGTACCGGTGCCCGACGGCGGCGACGACCAGGCCGGCCGTCGCCCCCACGAGCAGCGGGGTGCTGTAGCCCGAACGGGCCAGCAGGCCGCCGACGAGCGAGCCGAGCGGCATCGCGCCCCACAGCGCGGTGCGCCAGGTGCCGTGCACCCGGCCGAGCAGGTGGTTCGGCACCGCGGCCTGACGCAGGGACATGACCAGCACGTTCCACGTCGTCGTGCAGCCGAACGAGACGAAGATCGCGACCGCGCCCACCCAGACCAGGGGGAACGCGCCGGCCAGGAACCAGGCCCCGAGCCCGACGGCGTTCGCGACCGCCATCACCGGCCCCGTCCGGAAGCGTGCCTTGAGCCGGTTCGTGGTGGCCGCGGCGGTGAGGGCGCCCAGGGCGCCGGCCAGCATGAAGGTGCCGAACCAGGCCTCGGGCACATCGAGTCGTTCCAGGACGAACAGCACCAGCGTGGATGTGATGGCGGCGTGACAGATGCCGATGAGCACGCTCACGATCCACAGCGGCCGCAGCATCGCGCTGCCCCAGATGAACCGGAGTCCCGCGACGAGCTCGGCCCGCCAACCCGGGGTGGGTTCGGGCTCGTCGCCCTGGCCCGGCTCGGCCGTCGTCGGCTCGGCGCCCGGCTCGACCGCCGTCGGCCCGGCAACCGGCTCGGCGCGGCGCCGCCGCGCGGCGATCCCGGAGGCGACGGAGGGCAGCGCCAGCGCCAGCCCGCCGGCCACGGCGTACGCGGCGGCGTTCAGCCCCAGCGCCCAGGCCGCGGAGAACGCGAGCAACCAGGACGTGAGCGGCTGGGAGAGGAACTGCTGCACCACGATCTCGGTGGCCTCGATGCGCGAGTTCGCGCGGGGTAGGTCCCCCCGGCCCACGAGGGACGGGACCACGGCGCGGATGGCGCCGTCGTACACCGTCTCCAGCACGCCGTACAGGAGCACGACCAGCAGCAGCCACCAGATGGTGAGCGCGCCCGTGAGGTGCAGGGCGAGGAGGCCGCCGGCCACGAGGGCGCGGACCCCGCCCGCCAGCGCGAGGGCGAGCCGGCGGTCGATCCGGTCCACGAGCACGCCGGCCGGGATGGCGAACAGGAGCCAGGGCAGCAGTGCGGCGACCGCGACGAGCGACACGAGCAGCGGGTCATCGGTGAGCTGCACGGCCAGCAGCGGCGCGGCGACGCGCGCGATGCCGTCACCCAGGCTGGAGCTGAGGTTGGCGGCGACGACCCGGGTGAACGCACCGCCGAGCGGCGCCGGCCGCATCGCGGGCGCGGGCTCGGAGTTCACGGCGGTGGAGGACACGCGCCAGAGGCTACCGCGTCGGCGGCGGGGGTTTTCACCCGATCTTCCGACGGTGAAGGTTCTGCTCAGGCTCTGCTTGTCGGCCGCCTGGGCCTGCGGTTCCGCTCCGGGCGCGTGCCTCGTTCCTCGGCCCGCACCCTGCGCTGCACCTCCGGCTCAGGCTCTGCCCGCTCAGGCGGGGACGCGCTCCGGCACCCGCGCCCCGACCGCGCGGAGCACGAACGACTCGGCCGCGCGGATCGTGCGCTCGCGGGCCACGGGTTCGTCCGGGATGAGGCGCCCCGACAGGCAGGCGTTGACGAGGTGCACGGTGGGCTCGATGTCCTGGGGCGGGAACGTCCCCGCCTCGATCCCCGCGGTGAGGATCCGGCGCAGGATCGCCTCCACGATGTCGGCGTGCTCCCGCAGGCGCTGCTGCGTGGCGCGGGACAGGACCGTCCGCAGGTCCGGGCCGGGGGCGAGGTGGAAGACGCGGGTGAGCTGAGCCTGCTGGCGGATGTAGGTACGCAGCTGTTCCACGGGATCGCTCACGCCGTCCAGCGCCCGCTCCAGCGTGTGGGCGTACTGCTCCGTCTCGTGCGTGATGAACCCGAGGAGCAGCGCTTCCTTGTCGTGGAAGTGGTTGTAGACAGCGGTGCGGCCGACGTTCGCTGCTGCGGCGATGTCGGCCAGCGTGATGGTGTCGAACCCGCGCTCCGCCATGAGGGTGGACAGAGCGGTGAACAGCTTGTGCCTCGTCATCTGGCGGTGCTCGTGCAGGCTCTTGCCGATGATCTTGGGCATGCTGACATCATATGCCCGCGTCGTCAGTAACTGGAACGCGGGATCGGCGGCGTGCGGAGGCCGCATGCGCTTTCATCGGACAGATAGCGTTAAGTTCGGATAGATCCTGTTTGTGTGGTGCGGTGAGATCACCTTCATGCATTTGCACTGAGACTCAGTCGCCCAGAAATGCCGAAGGGATGCCCGTGACGGTGCGGTTGAAATACGCCGTCCCGTGCGCCTAATGACGTGAGCCCTTCGTCACGAGCGTGTTTCCTCTCTGTAACATGCCCGCATCATGGGCGAAAGTGCTCGGCAGTAAGGTGCCCGCATGACATTTCTGGCGGGCGTGATTCCTGCGGAACACGCCTCGGGTCACATTCTGATCCTGCCCAGTACGAATGGCCCCGTGGCGGTCAGCGAGCTCGCCGCCGCATGGTTCTCGGAGATCACCTGGCTCCGAGAACCGTCCCGCGCCTCGGGCACGCGGCGCATGGCCGGGTCCCGGTTCCGGGGCATGGCGCAGCCCGACTCGCTCGTTCCTGGTGTCATGCGTCTGGGGGAGGCGCACGTCGCGACCGGCCCCTTCGAGGTGGGCGAGGCGCACCTCGCCGAGCTGTCGATCCCCGCCGCCAAGGCGGAGGCGTACTCCATCGCGCGCAGCGACGGCCTGCGCGACGTGCGCGGCGCCGCCCCGACGTCGTACGACGACCGGGACGGGATCGCCCGCGCCTTCCCGCACGCGCTCCCGCAGGGCGAGGAGCTGCGCATCGTGCAGTGGATGGTCGCGGCGGCGCGCAAGACCGCCGGTGGTGTGCTCGCCGACGGCCGGCAGCCGCTGGTCCCCGACCCCGCGGCCTCGGTCAACCTGTCGCTCTACTCCGCGCACGCGCTGCGGCCCGTGGACGTGCTGCCCATGCTCCGGTCGTTCATCGCCACCGCCGACGTGACCGCCGAGCAGGTCACACCGGACGGGTCCCCGCGCTACACGCTCGCGGGCAGCACCGCGTACGACGGCTCGATCGTGGTCGACGTCGAGCGCGTCGACCGGGTGCCGCGCGCCCTCGGGGCGCTGGACTGGCGCAGCTACGGACCGTTCGCCTACCGCCTGACCTGGATGCCGGCCGACCCCTACGAGCTGGAGCTCGAGCACGGGTCGGGGCTGCACGTCATCGCCCGGGCGCGCATGCGCGTCTCGCTGGCCCGCCTCGCCGTGTCCCTGCACGGCCGCATCGCCGGCATCCTCGTGGACGACGGCGGCTTCATCGCCACCCCCGAAGAGCTGGACGGGCGCAACGACTCGGCCACGGGCGGCGCTCCGGGATCTCGCGCCTGGGTCTGATGGAATTGGTTATCCACAGATTTGGTCCACAGCCCTGTGTGTTGTGTGGGAAATCCAGGGCTCTTCCTGTGGATAAAACTGTTGAGAACCGCAGGGTGAAAATTACAACGGTGGAGCGGTTGCCGCTTGTGCGGCACGCGGATAGAAACGTTGGCAATGGTTCGACGATCCGGGTGCAGATGCGGTGCGCTGCAGCAGTACCGACCGGCCCGGGCATCGGACACATGGTCGACCGGAGAACGACAGGACGTCCCGTACCGCGGTGCGGGCTGTGGATGACGCCACAGGTGCCTGTACGGGGCCGGAAGACCGCCCGCGTTCGAGGTGTTCGTGCAGAACAGGCCTGGCGATCCGGGTCTGACGAGCGCATCGGAGTCGTGACGTCGACACGGCGCCCCTGGCACGCGCCGAGCGCGGGCCACGGGTATGCGGTTCGCCAGGGCCCCCGGCCTGCCCCGGGGGCCCTGGCCCCTCTCCCGGGGAGCGTCCGGTGGATCTAGGCTCGGCGCATGAGCAACCTCGAGACCCGGCCGACCGAGCAGGTCTGCGTCGCGGGTGAGCAAGGCGACGGCATCGAGCTCCTCACGCCGCGCGACGTGCCGCTCGGCGGGCCGCGGGCGATGAACGTGCGGCGCACCATCCCGCAGCGCGCGCGGTCGCTCGTGGGGGCGTGGTGCTTCAGCGACCACTACGGCCCCGACGACGTCTCCGGCAGCGAGGGCATGCAGGTCCCGCCCCACCCGCACACCGGGCTGCAGACCGTGAGCTGGCTCTTCGAGGGCGAGATCCTGCACCGTGACTCCGTGGGCTCGCTGCAGACGGTCCGGCCGGGCGAGCTCAACCTCATGACGGCGGGCATGGGCATCTCGCACTCGGAGGAGTCGCCCGCCGGGGTGCGTCCGCCCCGGCTGCACGGCGTGCAGCTGTGGACGGCGCTGCCCGGCTCCGCGCTCGGTGTCGACCCGCACTTCGAGCACCACGGGGACCTCCCGGTCGTGCGCGCCGACGGCGCCGTCGTGCAGGTCTTCCTGGGGCGGCTCACCGTGGCGAGGGAGGAGCTGGCGTCAACCGCGACGACCTACACGCCGCTCGTGGGGGCGCAGATCGACCTCGAACCGGGCGCCGAGGTGCGGATCGGCGTCGACGCGGAGCACGAGCACGCCCTGCTCGTGGACGCCGGTGACGTGACGTTCGAGGGCAGCGCCGTGCCGCCGTCGAACCTCGGCTACGTGGCGCCGGGGCGGTCCACGCTCGTGGTGCGGGCCGGGGCGGGGGCGCCCGCGCGGGCGGTCCTGATCGGCGGGCTGCCGTTCGACGAGGACGTCATCATGTGGTGGAACTTCATGGGCCGCACGCACGAGGACATCGTGCGGGCCCGCGACCGCTGGATGGCGCAGATCGCCGAGCTCGACGGCGGCGCGACCGGGTACGCGGCCGGCGCCGAGGGGCGGCTGTTCGGCCGGGTGCACGGATATCCGAGCGGGCCGCTGCGCGCGCCCGCGCTGCCGGACCTGCGGCTCAAGCCGAGGGCGCGCCCGGGCCAGGGCTGACGGGCCGCAGCAGCGGCGGGTGCAGCACGGTCGCCGTCGGGTCCACACCGGGCGCCAGCCGGAACAGCTCGGCCGGGCGGCCGGGGCCTCCTCCGCCCAGGCGCCCCGTCGGCTCGAGGAAGCCCGGGGTGCCCGTGGCCTTGCGGTGGAAGTTGCGGGCGTCGAGCTGCGTGCCCCACACCGCCTCGTAGACGCCGCGCAGCTCCGCGACCGTGAACTCGGGCGGGCAGAACGCGGCCGCCAGGGGCGAGTACTCGATCTTCGCGCGGGCCCGCTCCACGCCGTCGGCCAGGATGCCGTCGTGGTCGAAGGCGAGGCCGGCGCCCCGCTCGCCGACGGGCACCCAGCGGGCCTCCGCCGCGTCGCCGCCCGCGGCCGGCAGCCCGAACGCCGGCGCGAGCAGGAGGTAGGCGACGGAGAGCACCGGGCCGCGCGGGTCACGGCCGAGGGGGCCGTACGTGCGGAGCTGTTCCAGGTGCCACGGGCCGGTGCCGGTCGCCCCGGCCGGCACGGTCAGCCGGGTCTCCTCCTCCAGCTCCCGCCCCGCTGCCTGCTCCAGGGTCTCGTCCGGCAGCACGAACCCGCCCGGCAGCGCCGCCCGGCCGCGGTACGGCTCCAGGAGGCGGTCGACGACGAGCGCCTGCAGGGCGCCGTCGCGCACCGTGAGCGCCACGACGTCGACGGTGACGGGGAAGGCGCCCGCGGAGTCGGGTACGGCGGACGGGACGGGTGCGGTGCGGGCCATGACATCGACCGTACATTCTCGTCACCTTGACGAAAAGCGGAGGAGGTAGATATCGTCAATCTGACGACAACAACGAAGGAGAGGCCGACGATGGCGACGATCAAGCGCTACCCCGGGATCCGCCAGTTCCTGGGCTCCGCGAGCGACTACGTGGTGCACCTCAGCAACGGCGCCGTGCGGCACGAAGGTGTGGGCCAGGCGTTCTGGTTCCGCCCCGACACGTCCGTGCTCAGCGAGGTGCCCGCGACCGACCAGGAGCTCCCCGTCCTGTTCCACGCCGTCACGCGCGACCAGCAGGACGTCAGCGTGCAGTCGAACGTGACCTACCGGTTCGGCGACCCGGTGCTCGCGTCCCAGCGCCTGGACTTCGGCATCTTCCCCGTCACGGGCAAGGGGCAGGAGGCGAGCGGTCGCCAGCAGGTGGGGGCCATCGTGGGCCAGCTCGCGCAGAGCCTCACGGTCGACCTCATCGCCACGCTGGACCTCGCGGAGGCGCTGGAGTCCGGCGTCGGCCGCGTGCGCACGGCGCTCGGCGCGCTCGGCGAGGACGCGCGCCTGGCCGCGACCGGCATCGAGATCCTGGGCGTCCGGGTGCTCGCCGTCCGGCCTGAGGGCGACGTCGAGAAGGCCCTGCGCACGCCCGTGCGCGAGCGGCTCCAGGCCGAGGCCGACCGCGCGACCTACGAGCGCCGCGCCGTCGCCGTCGAGCGGGAGCGCAAGATCGCGGAGAACGAGCTCGCGAGCCAGATCGAGCTCGCCTCCCGTCGCGAGCAGCTCGTGGCCCAGGAGGGTGCGAACAAGCGTCGTGAGGCGGAGGAGGCCGCGGCCGCCGCCCTCGTGTCCGCGAAGTCCGACGCCGAGCGGCGCGAGATCGCGGCGACCGCCCAGGCGGCCTCGCTGCGCCGGCTCGGTGAGGCCGAGGCCGCCAAGGAGGCCGCGCTGATGGCGGTCTATGCGAACGTGGGACGCGACGTGCTCACCGCGCTCGCCCTGCGCGACGCCGCGCCGCACCTGCCGAACGTGGGCTCGCTGACCGTCACGCCCGACCTGGTGAGCGGACTCCTGGGCGCGCTGACCGCCCGGGCGGGGGAGCCGACGTCGGACGGCGCCGCCGCGGCGAACGGCGCGCCGGCCGCGGAGCGCTGACATGGCCCTCCGTACGCGCGCCGTGCTGGTGCACCGGCGGACGGAGCTCGACGAGCTGCTCGACCGGCACGCGACCCGCGGCCAGGCGGAGTTCTTCCTCCGCACCCGGGGCCGCACCCTCGCCGACGTCGAAGCCCGGCACGACGCCGCCGCGACCGCCCGCAAGGTGGTCGCGGCGAGCGTGCCGTCCGACTGGGCGCTCGCGGAGGTGGAGCGCGCGGACCTGGACCGGTTCCTCTTCGCGCCCGAGGACGTCGTCCTCGTGGTGGGGCAGGACGGGCTGGTCGCGAACGTGGCCAAGTACCTGGACCGGCAGCTCGTGATCGGCGTCGACCCCGAGCCGGGCACCAACCTCGGGGTGCTCGTGCGGCACGACGTCGGCGACGTCGGGGAGATCATCGGCAGCCTGGCCGCGCCGCGGGGCGGCGCGAACGAGGCGTCGTTCGCAGCCCTGCTCCACGACGAGCTCACGATGGTCCACGCGCGGCTCGACGACGGCCAGGAGCTCCAGGCCGTGAACGAGCTGTTCCTGGGGCACCCCAGCCACCAGTCGGCGCGCTACCTGCTGGGGGTCGACGGCGGTACGGAGCGGCAGTCGTCGTCGGGGCTGATCGTCAGCACCGGCACCGGCGCCACCGGCTGGTGCGCCTCGATCGCGCACGACCGGGGTGGCCGCCGGCTGCCTGGGCCCACGGACCCGGCCCTGGCCTGGTTCGTCCGGGAGGCCTGGCCGTCGCCCGTCACCGGCGTCACGATGACGGAGGGCGTGCTCGGGGGCGACGGCGAGCTCGTGGTGACCGTCCAGTCCGACCGGCTCGTCGTGTTCGGGGACGGGATGGAGGCGGACCGGCTCGAGGTCTCCTGGGGGCAGGAGGTCCGGATCGGCGTGGCTGAGCGGAGGCTCCGGCTCGTCTAGGGGATGTCGTAGCGGAGCATGAACTCGCCCGCGTCCAGCACCACATGGCTCACCTCGACGGCCGACCCGTCCTTGGTGAACGCGGTGCGCGTGACCGCGAGCACCGGTGTGCCGGGCTCGATGCGCAGCTCCTCGATCTCCTCGATCGTCGGCATGCGGCCCACCACGTCCTCGCGGAACCGCACCGGCGCGTGCCCCGCCTCGGTCAGCCGGGCGTGCGTGCCGCCCGGCCCGACCTCCTGGTCCGCGATCGGCGTACCGGCCGCGATCGACGCGGGCAGGTACGACGTCGCGAACAGGACGGGCTTGCGCTCCCGCAGGTGGAGGCGCTCGCGCACGGTCACCTTGTCGCCCTCGGCGAGGCCGAGGGTGGCGCGGATCTTCTCGGAGGGCTCGGCCTCCGCCGTGACGGCGAGCGTGCGGACCGTGAGGCCGGCGCCGGTCTCGTCGATCTCGGCGGTCACTGTGGACTCGCTGACCTGGCCACCCGTGCTGTCGCGGACGATCGGCTCGAAGGCGCGCACGAACACACCGGAGCCGTGCCGGGTCACGGTCAGGCCCTCGTCCTTGAGCATCGACAGGCCGTGGCGCGCGGTCATGCGGGCCACGCCGTAGTTCGACATGAGCGCTGCTTCGCTCGGGAGACGATCGCCCGGTTTGTAGGTCCCGGAGCGGATCGCGGCACGAAGATCCTTGGCGATGCTTGCGGCAGTCACACGTCCCTCTCTAGACACGGAACCCACCTAACCCGCAGCCAGTGCGTATACGCAACTTTTCCGCGTAGCGGTTGCAACCCCCAGTTAACCCGCAACAGGCTGTCTATGCGCCTAGAGGTAGGTGCAGAGAGGTGGGAGAAATGGCAACGATTGCGGGCAACCTGGCGGATTCTGCGACGGGTGTGACGCTCCTCCTGGCGGAGATCGGGGATGCGCGGGTCAAGTGGATCGAGGTGTTCCGCGATCATCTGGTGGTGCATCCGACGCGGCGTTCGGAGGGTGCCGCGATCGCGGCGCAGCTGGGCATCACGGTGGCGACGGACTATCCGGCGACCAGGCCGGGCTTCACGATGTGGACCGGGTGCTGGAACGACATGGACCTGTATGTCTACGGCGACCTGCGCGGCAGCGTCCGCGAGGTCAGGGCGTGGCCCACATGACGGCAGGATCGTGCAACGCGGGCCTCGGCCCGGAGGGCTGCCCGACGCCGGGTGCGCACCTCGCGGAGCTCGTGGAGGTCACCGCGCTGATCGCCCACATCTTCGACATCCACACCCTCGACGTACGGGCAGGCGTGGACCACCTCGACCTCGAGGAGGACGTCGTGGGCGTGCTGACGGTGGACGTGGTCGCCGCGCGCGTGCCCGACGCCGCGCGGCTCGCCCGGATGCTCCACCTCACCGAGCGGCTGGGGCACCACGACGGCGAGGCGCACGGGCGCACGGTCTGGCGGTGCTGGAGCGGCTGGGTTCCCGCCGCCGGGGAGGGACTGCCGGTGTCGCTGCACGTGACGGCGCCCATCCGGGGATGAGTGTGCTCCCCCCACGAACGAACGCCGCGGGCCGGACGGTGGGTCCGGCCCGCGGCGTTCTTGCGTCACCCCGTGTTCATCCCGGCCCGGCAGACTGTGCCGATGAAGTCTCGGTCGTTCCGTCCCGGCCTCCCTCGCGGCATGCGCCCTGGTGTGCGCCCTGGTGCGCGCGACGCCGCGCACCTCGTGACCGCGGTCCTGGCCGTAGGCCTCCTGGCCGCCTGCTCGACGCCGCCACCCGCAGGCGCGCTGCCCGGCATGCCACCCGGGGTGACGGCCCCGGACGAGTACGCGTTCGGGGACGACGTCGCCTCGCGTGACCTGCGCGCCTCGGGTCCCGTCTACGACGCCCTCGCCCAGGAGGTCGACGACGAACGGCTGCGCAACCTGCCGCTCGTCCTGGAGGTCGACGCCGACGTGGCGGCGGTGCGGAACGCCTACGACACCGAGCTCGCGGGCGAACGAGGCTGGTCCGCGCTCGCGGACCTGCCGGCCGCGGACGGCGCCTGGACGGAGGGCTGGATCAGCGCGGACGGGCGGGACGCGCTCGTGCTGGTCGGCCTCGAACCGAGGGCGGGGGAGACGCACGTGCCGCTGACGGTCCTGACCACGCTGCCCGACGAGGTCACCGACAGTTCGTGACCGCCGTGCGAATTACGGCGAAATGCGCGAATCTGTAAGCGTCGCGATCCGCGCGGCCCGACGGAGGTGCGCACATGTCCCAGAACTCCTCTCCGCCCGGAGCCGACGCCGTCCGGCGGGCCAGGAACAGCCGTGCCGTCCGCGGCCTGGCCCGAGGCGGCTACGTCGCCTCGGGTGTGCTGCACCTGTTGGTCGGCTGGCTCGCCGTCCAGCTCGCGCTCGGGCAGTCCGAGGGCCAGGCGGACCAGACCGGTGCCTTCCGCGCGGTCGCCCGGATGCCGGGCGGGGACGTGCTCCTCTGGCTGGTCGCGGTGGGCTTCGCCGCGCTCGCGTTCTGGCAGCTCGCCACGGCCGTCGTCGGCGTGCCCAACGCGGAGAGCCAGCTGGCCGCGCGGGGCAAGAGCGTGGCCAAGGCCGTGCTCTACGGGGCGCTCGCGGTCACGGGCGTCCGGTACGCGCAGGGAACCGGTGGCGGCAGCGGCGGCGAGGAGAGCCTGACGGCCCGCGTCCTGGCCGTGCCCGGGGGCGCCTGGCTGGTGGGTGCCGCCGGCCTGGTCATTGTCGGCGTCGGCGTGTACCACGTGGTCAAGGGCATCCGGAAGAAGTTCCTGGAGGACCTCTCGGGCGCCGGCGGGAGCGCGGTCCGGCCCGTCGTCGTGCGGCTGGGGCAGGCGGGCTACACAGCCAAGGGGATCGCGCTCGGCGTCGTCGGCGGCCTCGTGGTCGCCGCCGCGGTGACCACGGACCCCGAGCAGGCCGGTGGTCTCGACGAGGCGCTGCACACGATGCGCGACCAGCCGTACGGCACGGCGCTGCTCCTGGTGGTCGGGCTGGGCATCGCGGCGTTCGGCGGCTACTCCTTCGCCCGCGCCCGGTTCGCGCGGCTCTGAGGCGGGGCGGAGGCATCCACGCGGCGCGAGACACTGCGCCGGAAACGACGGAGCCCCAGGTCAGAAAACATCCTCTGACCTGGGGCTTCGTGCTGGAGCGGGTGACGGGAATCGAACCCGCGCTATCAGCTTGGGAAGCTGAAGTTCTACCATTGAACTACACCCGCAACGTCCGGTTCTGACCGGGTTTCTGCCGTTCCGGAATCCCGCTAGGGTTCCGCAACAGCGCCCCCTGAACCTGGCGCGCGACCCGATCATACCCAAACTCGCCCGGATGCCCGAACCGGTTTCCGCGCGAGTGTCGCCGAGCAGCCGGAGCAGCAGTGAGCGAGCACCCCAGCGAGAAGCCGACCGAGCCGATCTACCAGGAGACCAAACCCCTGCCGCCGCGGCCGCCGCAGCCCCCGCCGCCGCCGCGCGAGACGCGTGCCCTGCAGAAGCCGAAGTCCTCGGCCGGGTCCACGCCGAAGGCCGGCCCCGCGAACTACCAGCAGCAGTACGACTACGACCGCCCCACCCCGCCGCCGGAGCACGTACCGGGCCGCAAGTCGCGCATCACCGCGGGCCTGCTCGGGATACTGCTCGGCGTCGTCGGGGCGCACCGGTTCTACCTGGGCTACAAGGGCCTGGGCTGGATCATGCTCCTCATCACTGCGGTCTCCCTGGGGCAGGCGTGGTTCGTGCCGGCGATCTGGGGCGCGATCGAGGGCATCCTGTACCTCGTGATGCGCAAGGGCTACTGGTCGGTGGACGCGAAGCACCGTCCGCTGCAGTGGTGACGGCCGCACGCTGACGCGGCGGCGTCGCCCCGGTGCGGACGGCGTCGCCCCGGACGGGGCGGCGCCGGCCCGCGGTGGCCAGTACCGTATCCGGGTGCTCCTCTCCGACCGCGATATCCGTGCCGAGCTCGATGCCGACCGCGTCGTCCTCGACCCGTACGACGCGTCGATGCTGCAGCCGTCGAGCATCGACGTGCGCCTCGACAAGTTCTTCCGGCTGTTCGACAACCACAAGTACCCCTTCATCGACCCCGCGACGGACCAGCCGGAGCTGACCCGCCTCGTGGAGGCCGAGAACGGTGAGGCGTTCGTGCTGCACCCGGGGGAGTTCGTGCTCGGGAGCACCTTCGAGGCGGTCACGCTGCCCGACGACGTCGCGGCCCGCCTCGAGGGCAAGTCCTCCCTCGGCCGCCTCGGCCTGCTGACGCACTCGACGGCCGGCTTCATCGACCCGGGCTTCAGCGGGCACGTGACGCTGGAGCTGAGCAACGTCGCGACGCTGCCGATCAAGCTGTGGCCAGGCATGAAGATCGGCCAGCTCTGCTTCTTCCGGCTCTCGTCGGCGTCGGAGCACCCGTACGGCTCGGACCTGTACGGGTCCCGCTACCAGGGTCAGCGCGGCCCGACGGCGTCCCGCTCCTCGAAGAACTTCCACCGCACGACGGTGTGAGCGGGGCTCGCCCACGGGCGGTCCCGGCGCCCCGACGGGCGTTCGCCGGGAGGTAGGCTCCGGGTGCCCGGCGCGGACCGGGCACCCGGACCGAGAAGGGACCCCGATGGCCGCTCCCCAGCTTCCTCTCCTGCCGCGCACGGTTGCGCAGGCGCACCAGGCCCGGCACGTGCTGACCGTGCCCGGTGACGTGGAGCTGGACGAGATCGAGGTCCTCGCGCTCTCCCGGTTCTCCGCCACCCGCTGGGACGTGGTCCCGGCCGGGATCCTCCCGGGCAACGTGGCCGGCGCCCCGCAGGGCCGCCGCGCGCAGGGCCGGGAGCCGGGCGTGCTGCGGGTCTCGCGGCACGCGGTGATCAACGGGCCCTACCAGCCCGTGGGCGACGGCTTCGACCTCGGCGTGCCGCCGGGCGCCGAGATGGCCTTCGACATCGTCTGCCACCGGGAGCGCGGCGAGCCGCCGTTCCCTGCGGGTGACCGCGACGGCGTCGGGCGGGCGTTCGCCGCCGGCATGCCCGAGCGCGAGGAACGCCGTCTGGTCGAGTGGCTCGTCGCCGTCGCGCGGCGCCTGGGCGGCTCCCTCCGCCTGGACGTGGGCGGTCTGTGGGACACCGCCCCGGACGGCCCGACGACGCGTCCGGGCGCCGGCGTCGTGCTGACTCCCGACGCCGGGGCCGCGATCGACATGACCGTCTACTCCGACGTCTGGCTCGACCCCCAGGCCGCGCACACCATCCTGCAGAAGGTGCACCCCCGCGCCCGGCTGCACATGGACGGCAAGGAGTGGGGCGGGCCACCGGACGGCATCGCGGACAAGCCGCTCTACCGCGGCGAGACCATGGACCCCGAGCTGCGCAAGAAGCTGCACGCGGCCGCCGACGAGTACGACATCAAGGCGCTCACCGGGCCGCGTGTGCTGGACGGGTACGGCCTGGTGGTGGAGCTCGGCGTCGACGGCATCGTCTCGGTCGAGATCAGCGGCGAGGAGAAGCTGCCGCGCCTGCTGCGCGGCCTGCCGTGGGCCGAGCAGGGGGCGGTCTGCTACTGGGTGCACTGGGAGCCGCAGGACCTCGTGGAGTCGCAGCGGGAGTTCCCCAACATGGAGCTGCGGATCGCACGCAAGCGCGCCGCGGAGCTGGTGGCCCGGCTCGCGAGCGCGATCCACGGTGCCGCCGGCGGCGAGATCGCCGACGAGGACGGTTTCCTCGTGGACCCGGTCGACCTGTAGGCGCCCGGGCCTTTACCCGCCGCGCTGCCTCCGGAGGTCGCACCCCGGAGGCAGCGACGAGGTCAGAGGTACTGGCCAGGGGTGCGGCGCTCGCCCGACTCGTCGTCCGCGGCGCCGGGCAGGGTGGGCCCGCCGGGGCCGGTCTGACCGAAGGCGCCGGTACCGGGCGGCAGGGCGCGCCGCATCTGCGACAGCTGCGCCTGCGCCGCCATCTGCTGCGCGACGAGCGCCGTCTGGATGCCGTGGAACAGGCCCTCGAGCCAGCCCACGAGCTGCGCCTGCGCCACGCGCAGCTCGGCGTCGGACGGTGCGGAGTCGTCCGAGAACGGCAGCGTGATGCGGTGGAGCTCGTCGACCAGGTCGGGGGAGAGCCCGTCCTCGAGCTCGTGGATCGAGCGCTCGTGGATCTCGGCCAGGCGGGTCCGGGCGGCCTCGTCGAGCGGGGCGTCCCGCACCTCGTCGAGCAGCCGCTTGATCATGCCGCCGATGCGCATGACCTTGGCCGGCTCCTCGACCTGGCCCACGACGGCCTCGGCCTCGTCGACCTCGCGCTCGTCGCCGGCGCTCTCGGGCTCGCGCTCCGGCGGCACGGCCGCGCCGTCGGGCGTGACCACCTGGGGGTGCACGGCATGCGTCTGGTCACGGCGCTCGTCGGGCCGCTCGGCGGACTGGGGGGTGGATCGGTCGTCGTTCATGGGTCCAGTCTTGCCCGAATCGGCGGTCGCCTGCATTGCATTACCGGGTGGGGAACGAAATTGTCGGCCATGCCTATATATAGGCACGCGTTGATCAGGGGACCAGGAGCACTTTGCCGAAGGCCTCTCCCGACTCCAGCAGATCGTGCGCCGACTGCGCTTCCGCGAACGGTATGCGAGCGTGAATGACCGGCCGAACAGTGCCCGCGGCGAACAGTGGCCAGAGGTGTTGTTCGGTATCGGCGACGATGCGCGCCTTCTCCTCCGGCGGCCGGGACCGGAGCAGCGTCCCGGCGATGGTGCCGCGCCGGGCCAGGAGCGCGCTGAGGTCGAGCTCGCCGCGGCGCCCCTGCTGCATCCCGATGACCACCAGGCGGCCGCCGCGGGCCAGGACGCGGACGTTGTCGCCCAGGGCGCCCCCGCCGAGCAGGTCGAGCACCACGTCGGCCCCGCGGCCGTCCGTGGCGGCACGGACCGCCTCGACGAAGTCCTCCCGCCGGTGGTCGACGACGACGTCCGCACCGAGCTCGGCGCACCGCGCGGCGCGCTCCGGGCCGCCTGCCGTCGTGGCGACGTGCGCGCCGAGCGCCTTGGCGACCTGGATCGCGATGCTGCCGATGCCGCCGGACCCGCCGTGGACCAGCACCCACTCGCCGGCGCGCAGCCCGCCGACGTCGACGAGGTTGTTCCAGACCGTGCACGCGGCCTCGGGGAGGGCGGCGGCGTCGACCAGGTCCATGCCGTCCGGCACCGGGAGCACCTGGGTCTCCCGGACCGCGACCTCCTCCGCGTAACCGCCGCCCTCCAGGAGCGCGACGACCCGGTCCCCGGCGCGCCAGCGCGACACGCCGAGTCCGACACGCTTCACAGTTCCTGATATCTCAAGACCTGGCCAGTCCGGGGCATTCGCCGGAGGGGGGTAGTATCCGGCCCGTTGTAGCAGGTCAGCACGGTTCACTCCGGCGGCGGCGACGGTGATCACCACGTCGCTTTGGCCAGCATTCGGGTGATTCAGGGATGAAATGGAGAGTTTCCCTGATGGCCCCGGTCCGGATATCGTGACGGCTCGCACATCGATGAAGCCTACTTCCGTGTGGCCTCACGAAGGTCGCCAGCGGAAACAGGGTGCCGGTAACTTGTACGCAGCACCGAGGGGTGTTTCGGCGGGCACCACGCACGCCACCCCTTCCGGATCAGTGATGGAGAGAGGTACGCATGTTCCGCAGGTTGGGAGTGCGCGGGAAAGTTCTTGCGACACTGGTCACGCCTGCCGTCGTCCTGGTCATCGCTGCGGCGTACATCATCGGCCTCTCTGTGGCCGACGCGATGCGCGCGCAGCAGACCGCTGATCTCGTCGCAGCGCTCGAGTACCAGGACCAGGCAGGCACGGCGTTCGCGCAGGAGCGGGCGTACAACATCGTCGCGATGATCGACAGCAGCGCGACGGGTGACCAGGCCCGCGTCGCCCTGCTGCGGGGAACCCCGGAGATCGGGGAAGACGGCAAGCAGGTCATGGACAAGGACGGCAACCCGAAGTGGACCGCCCCTGCCGCCCAGGCGCAGACGATCACGGCCCTCGACGCCCGTGACGACGAGCTGCTGGACATCGACATCTCGATGCTGGACCAGCGCGTCAAGGACGCCGTCACGCAGACCATCGAGGACCGCGCGGCCATCACGGACGTGCAGAAGAAGGTCGCCGAGGGCCGGCTCACCGAGCAGGTCGCGACCGACGCCTACGGGACGTACATCGACGGCGCCCTCGAGGTGATGGACGCCATCGCGGACACCTCCGAGGACCGCGACCTGGGTACCCGCCTCGAGGCGTACTACTCGATCGACCAGCTCATGCTGACCAACACCTACGAGCGCCCGATCGTCGGCCTGACGCTCGGCGTCGTGGCGAACCACCCGCAGCACGAGCTCGCCGCCAGGTCCCTTGCGCTCCGGGCCGCCGACCTGGTGAACCTGGGTGACCGCGAGTGGGACAGCACGCAGGACCTCTTCGACCGCATCCCCGGCGAGTACCAGGTGCCGGGCATGGACGGCGTCTACGGCACGGTGCGCGGCTACGTCGCACGCGGTGACCTCACGTCCATCCAGCCGGCCCAGGCCGAGGCGTTCCAGGGCGAGTCCGCGAAGTGGGTCGAGGAGAGCCGCATCGTCCGTGACGCCGTCCGCGAGGACACCGCGGGCTTCGCCCAGGAGCGCGCCGACGTCGCCGCGAACCGCGCTTACCTCACCGGTGGCGTCGCCATCGCGGCCCTCGGCTTCTCGGTCATCATGGCCCTCGTCATCGCCCGCCGCCTGGTCTCCCCGCTGCGCCGCCTCACCCAGGCAGCCGGTGTGGTCCGTGACCGCCTCCCCACCCTGGTGGAGCAGGTGTCGGTGCCGGGCCAGGGGCCGAGCATCGACCTCGACCCGATCACCGTCGAGTCCTCGGACGAGATCGGCCAGCTCGCCGCGGCGTTCAACGACGTCAACAGGACGACCATCGACGTCGCCCGCGAACAGGCGGCCCTGCGTGGGTCGATCGCCGAGATGTTCGTCAACGTGGCCCGCCGTGACCAGGTGCTTCTCAACCGGCAGCTCGCGTTCCTCGACGACCTCGAGCGGTCCGAGGAGGACCCCTCGACGCTGTCGAACCTGTTCCGCCTCGACCACCTCGCGACCCGTATGCGACGCAACGCGGAGTCCCTGCTGGTCCTCGCGGGCATCGACTCCGGTCGTCGCGTGCGCCAGCCGATGCCGGTCTCCGACGTCATCCGTACCGCGTCGTCCGAGATCGAGCTGTACGACCGGGTCCGCCTGAACCTCGTCGTCGACCCGATGATGCTGGGCCACAACGCGCTCAACGCGGCGCACCTGCTGGCCGAGCTCCTGGAGAACGCGACGATGTTCTCCGAGCCGCACACGCCGGTCGAGGTCACCACGGCCCGCGACGAGCAGTTCGTCACCGTCGTGGTCCGCGACCACGGCCTCGGCATGAACCCCGAGGAGGTCGCGGAGGCGAACCGCAAGGTCGCCAGCCACGCCGCGTCGGACGCCGTCGGCGCCCAGCGCCTCGGCCTCTACGTGGTCGGCCGCCTCTCGGACCGTCTCGGCGCCCAGGTGGCGTTCGGTCCGGGCGAGGGCGGCACCGGTACCGAGGTGACGGTCCGCTTCCCGGCGGTGTTGTTCATGCCGGACAACGCGATGCCGCTGCCGATGCCGACCGACCCGCTGGAGGCCAACACGCAGGCGGCCGCCTCGCAGTTCAACGGCGGCGTGGCCACCGGTCCGGGCACCGGCGCGATGCGGAGCGCGGGTGCACCCACCAGCGGCTTCGGCTCGCCGGCCGTGACGGCGGCGTCCCCGGCCACCACGTCCGTGCCGCAGCAGGGCGGCATGCCGGTCCCGACCGGCACGTCGCAGATCGCCGCGGCCGCGTTCGCGGCACAGCCGGCCCCGGTCGCGCAGCCGGTGGACCTCAACGCCCTCACCGACGGCACGACGGCGCTCGGCCTGGCCCGGCGTCGCAGCTCGACGGCGGCCCTCCCGGTGGCGGAGACGACGCCGACCGGCTCGATCGTGCTGCCGGAGATCCAGACGCCGTCGCTCCCGCAGGAGTACCAGGCCGACGACAACGCGTGGGCCCCGCCGTCGAACGTGTCCGAGGGCAGCTCGCTCCCGAGCCGCCAGCGCGCACCGCAGCCGGTCGAGCCGGTGGCCCCGGTCTTCGAGGACACCACGCCGGCCGCGGTGGACGTGGACCAGCGCAGCGCGCTCTTCTCGAGCTTCCGCTCGCTGAACACGATCGATCCCGTCGAGGGCAGCACGCAGTCGCTGCAGCTCGACCCGGTCACGCAGGACCCGGCCGCACTGCCCGGCATGTCCGACACCGACGTGATGCGGTTCCCGGCGGCGGGCGGTGGCAGGCCCCCTGCCGCTCCTGCTCCGGCGCAGAGCTTCGGTGTACAGCCGGAGCGGTTCGGCGGGTTCCAGGACCAGCCGCAGTCGCAGGGCTTCGGGGCCGAGGCCCCGGAGGGTCCCGACTCGTCGTTCGAGGCGCTGCCCGCGTTCGAGGAGCTCATGGCGGACCTCCCGAGCCGTCGCTCGACGGCCTCGGGTGCCCAGCAGGGTGGCAAGCCGGCCCAGAAGCGGGGCCTGTTCGGCCGCCGCCCGGGGCAGCCTGCCACCGGCGAGCTGCGGGCCTACCAGCCCCAGGAGCAGCGTCCGGCGTCGCGTCCGATCCAGACCGTCGCGAGCCCCGTGGCCGGTCCGCCGACCTTCGGCGCCCCGGTCGTGCCCGCCCCGAACGTCGAGACGCAGGGCTTCCCGACGCAGGGCATCCAGACGTCGGGCTTCGCCACGCAGAACTTCCCGACCCAGAACCTCCCGGCGCAGAACTTCCAGGCACCGAGCGGTCCGCCCCAGGGCAGCCCCGCCCCGCTGACCGGGACCTTCCCGGCTCAGGCCCCGGAGGCTCCCGTCGCGGACCCGACGTACCAGCGGGGTTACCAGGAGGGCTACCAGAAGGCGGTCCAGGAGTCGCTGACGTCGGCGCTGCCGGCTCTGCCGGCCCCTCCCGCGGGTGGCACCGTCCCCCTGCCCGCCGCACAGGCGCAGGCCCCGGCTCCCGCTCCCGGCACCAACCCGTTCGTCGACGCGGCGCCCCGCGCCGCCGCCGCACCGCTGGCTCCGGCCCCGGCGGCTCCCGCCCCGGCCGCACCGGCTCCCGAGCGGGTGCCCACCTCGTTCGCCTCGGCACCGGCCACGCAGGCCGTGCCCGTGGCGGACGTGCAGCAGGCCTTCGAGCAGCAGGCCTTCGAGCCTCCCGCCCGCGAGTTCAGCGAGCCGTACCCGACGGGCGCCGTGTACGACCCGTCGTACGGTTCGTCGGCCCCGCTCGCCAAGCGAGCCGCCGGGACCGACGGCGACGGGAAGGACCCACTAGACCCCGAGTACGTGCGTGACTCGGTGGAGGCACGGTCGGAATGGACCGCCTCGGCAGTGCTCTACGAGGAGATGACGAGCCTTCTCCGTCGAGGGGCTTATCAGGAAGATGATGTGAAAGAGAACGACTCGTACCGTCCGGCAGCCGTCAACACGGAGGTTGCCAGCGGTGGGCTGACCCGCCGTACCCGCGGTGCCTCCGGCACCGGTGCGGACCCAGCTGTCGAGCGGCTCTCGGCTCGCATCGACCGTGATCCCGAGCAGCTTCGCTCACGTCTCTCGGCGTTCCAGTCGGCCACCGCACGTGGCCGGTCGGAGTCCGTGGACGAGGGCAAGTCGGAGCACGAGAACGGCAAGAACGGCGGTGGGGACTCGACGTGGGCACCCTCGACCGTGAATCATGTCCCTGACTCAGCGCCGCAGTCGCGGTGACAAGCGCGTCTGTGGATTCTGACTAGGAGGAACAGAGTGACCCTCAGCACCGAAGCAACCAATTTCGGTTGGCTGCTCGACAACTTCGTGCGTACCGTTCCCGGCAGTCGGCACACGCTCGTCGTGTCGGCAGACGGACTGCTCATGGCGATGTCCGACCAGCTCGACCGCACCAGCGGCGACCAGCTCGCGGCGATCGTCTCCGGTATGTCAAGCCTCACGCGTGGAGCTTCTCGGCAGCTCAACGGCGGTAACGTCCGTCAGGCGATCATCGAGATGGACAACGGCTTCCTCTTCCTGATGAACGTCTCGAACGGGTCCGTGCTCGGCGTCGTCGCGGAGGCCACGTGCGACATCGGCCTCATCGGCTACGAGATGGCTCTCCTGGTGTCGCGCACCGAGGCCACCCTCACGCCGCAGCTCATCTCGGAGATGCACGGCAGCCTCCCGGTCGATGGGCAGACCCGAGCCGCCAGCGTGGGATGAGGACTCGACCATGACGTACGCACCTTTCGGTTCCCAGGGGCAGGGGGACGTCCGTGAGACGTCCACCGTGCGCCCCTATGCGGTCACCGGAGGCCGGGTGCGGTCGGAGCTGTCCGACCTGCCGCTCGAGGCCCTCGTGGAGGTTCTTCCCGGGGCAGTCAGCAGTTTCGGACTGCCTCCCGAGAAGCGCGCGATCCTCCAGCACGCCGCGCACACGTACGTGTCGATCGCCGAGCTCTCGGCCCTTCTGCGGCTGCCCCTGGGTGTCGTCCGGATCCTTGTGGCGGACATGCAGGAGGAAGGGCACGTCACCGTGCACACCTCGACACCGGTTAACGTCCACACAGGCCACGGCAGCTCGAACTCGGGCCTGTCGCTGAGCGTCTTGGAGAGTGTTCTTAATGGCATTTCCGCCCTCTGACGGCGGGGCCCGCAGCGGTCCCAACTGGGCCCCGGTGTCGGGTAACGCCGGCACTGCGACCGCTTCCTCGAACGCGCCCGCGCGCCAGAGCGTGCTGGGTGGCGGCGGTGGCGCCTCGGCGCCCACCGCGCAGGCGTCCCGTCCGGCGCAGGCTCAGCCTGCGCCGCCGGTGATGCAGCAGGCGCCGGCGGTCAACGCCGGCGCGCAGGCCGCTCCGGGTGCGCAGCCCGCGGCCGAGCGCACCGCGCCGACCGTCGTCAAGATCGTCGTCGCCGGTGGCTTCGCGGTGGGCAAGACCACGTTCATCGGCTCGATCTCCGACGTCGAGCCCCTGAACACCGAGGCTGCCATGACGGAGCACTCGGTCGGCGTGGACGACGCCGGTGGCGTGACCGACCGCAAGACCACCACCACGGTGGCCATGGACTTCGGCCGCGTGGAGCTGCCGGGCAACCTGTGGCTGTACCTGTTCGGTACCCCGGGCCAGGACCGCTTCCTCTTCATGTGGGACGACCTGGTGCGCGGTGCGATCGGTGCCGTCGTCCTGGTCGACACGGACCGCCTGGAGCAGTGCTTCCCGGCCATCGACTACTTCGAGTCGCGCAACATCCCCTTCGTCGTGGGCGTGAACTGCTTCGACGGCGTGGCCAAGCACCGGCTCGAGGACGTGCGGGAGGCGCTGCAGATCCCCTCGCACGTGCCGATGCTCTACACGGACGCACGTTCGCGTGCGGCGACCAAGCAGACGCTGATCGCGCTGGTCCAGCTCGCGATGCGCCAGCTCCGCTCCGGCGCGCAGGCGCAGGGCTGAGTCGCTCTCCAGCACCTCGCGGACGGCGGGCCACCCTGGGGGCGGCCCGCCGTCGCTGTCTTGCCGGACGATAGACTGTGGGCCCGCGCCGGCCCTGCCCGCAGGGGTGAACGGCGCGAGGAGGGCTGACAGAGCGGCCTAATGTGACGGTCTTGAAAACCGTTGTGCGGCAACGCACCGGGGGTTCGAATCCCTCGCCCTCCGCAGCACACAGGACGACGGCCGGGATCCAGGGATCCCGGCCGTCGTCTTTTGCCGTCCGAGGTCAGCTGATCCCGACGATGGGCAGGCGCAGCGCCGCGGGAGCTGCCTCGGGCACCACCGGGGCGACGGGACGCACCGGCTCGACCGGCCGGTAGGTCGACCCGAGGGCGGGCCGCCCGTCCTGTTCGCCGGCGTTGGGCCACAGCGCGCATGCCCGCTCGGCCTGCGCCGTGATGGTGAGCGACGGGTTCACCCCGAGGTTCGCGGTCACGGCGGAACCGTCCATGACGTGCAGGCCCGCGTGGCCGAACATCCGCAGGTACGGGTCGACGACGCCGTCCGCGGCGTCGGAACCGATGGCGCAGCCGCCGAGGATGTGCGCGGTCAGCGGGATGTTGAAGGGGTCGCCGACCGTGCCGCCCGCGATGCCCTCGACGCCGTCGTCGCCCATCTTGTCCGCCATGCGGCGCACCGCCTCGTGGCCCTCCGGGATCCAGCTCGGGTTGGGCGCGCCGGTGCCCTGCCGGGAGGTCAAGTACCGGCCGAAGGGCGACCGCCGGGTCAGCGTGGTCAGCGAGTTGTCGTGGGCCTGCATGACCAGGGCGATGACCGTCCGCTCGGACCAGCGGCGCCAGTCCATCAGCACCGGCAGCCACTTGAGGTTCCTGCCCATCTCGCCGAACCAGCGGAAGAACCGGTACGGCCCGCCGTCGACCAGGATGTGCTGCAGCGCCGCCATGACGTTGGAGCCGTGGCCGTAGCGCACGGGCTCGATATGGGTGCTCTCGTTCGGGTAGAACGACGACGTGATGGCGAGGCCCCGCGAGTAGTCCGTCGAGCCGACCTTGTGCGTCATCGCGCCCAGCAGGGCCTCGGAGTTGGTGCGGGTGAGGTGCCCGAGCCGGTCCGACAGCGACGGCAGCGTGCCGGTGTCCTTCATGGCGTGCAGCAGGCGCTGCGTGCCGAGGGTGCCTGCGGCGAACACGACCTGCCTGGCGGTGAAGGTCCGCCGTCCGCCCCACCTCTTGCCGGTGCGGTGGGTACGGATCTCGTAGCCGCCACCCTCCGTGTCAGGACGCGGCCGGACGACGTCGGCCGTGGTCAGCGGGTGCACCACGGCGCCCGCGCGCTCCGCGAGGTAGAGGTAGTTCTTGACCAGGGTGTTCTTGGCGCCGTGCCGGCAGCCCGTCATGCACTCGCCGCACTCGATGCAGCCCGTCCGCTCAGGCCCCGCCCCGCCGAAGAACGGGTCGGCGGCCCGGCAGCCCGGCGACGGCGCCTCCGCGCCGCCCGGGCCGAAGTACACGCCCACCCGCGTGGGCCGGAACGTCTCGCCCACGCCCATGTCGTCCGCGACGCCCCGGATGACGTCGTCCGCGGGGGAGCGGCCGTGGTACTGGACGACGCCGAGCATGCGCTCCGCCTGGTCGTAGTACGGGGCGAGCTCGGACTTCCAGTCGGCGATGTGGGACCAGGCGGGGTCGGCGTAGAACGGGTCCAGCGGGCGGTAGAGGGTGTTGGCGTACACCAGCGACCCGCCGCCCACGCCGGCCCCCGTCAGGCACAGCACGTTGCGCAGCAGGCGCACCCGCTGGATCCCGTAGCACCCCAGGGCGGGCGCCCACAGGAACTGCTTGAGGTGCCAGGAGTTCTTGGCGAACTCGTCGTCCTCGAACCGGCGGCCCGCCTCGAGCACACCGACCCTGTAGCCCTTCTCCGTGAGGCGGAGGGCAGCCACACTGCCGCCGAAACCCGAGCCGATCACCAAGACGTCGTAGTCCATGTGCGCGAATGTACCGCTTATTGACGCTGTATGAAATATGCTGCCGGACGCCGTCGAGGCCCCTGCGAGGGCGTCCGGCGCGCGTCCCGGACCACCTCGGTCCGGACGGAAAATCGGCAGGATCACGCGGATGTCGCACGGTCCGGCGGGCCGCCGACCGTCCCGCTTTGCTCAGGCCGCCATGCGGCAGGTAGCCTGGGCCGCGCGGCATCGCCCTGCCTGGGTAGAGGCTGTCGCGAGGAGACGTCGCATAGTCAGGTCTAGTGCGCCACCCTGCTAAGGTGGTAACGGGGCAACCCGTTCGAGGGTTCAAATCCCTCCGTCTCCGCCAGGAAGGTCCCGGCCGCGCGTGACGCCCGGGGCCTTTTCTGTGAGAGGCTTCGGCACGCAGGTTCAGGGCTGTGACGGAGTTCTCCTCGGGAAGCGCGGATTTGAGTTTGGGCCCGCGCCGAACAGGCGGTAATGTTCTCGTCGGTCGGCCGTGTGAACGGCAGGCAGGCAGCACGTAGTACGACCAGCGCCCGTAGCTCAACGGATAGAGCATCTGACTACGGATCAGAAGGTTGGGGGTTCGAATCCCTTCGGGCGCACAGTGACAGAGCCCCTCACCGGCACCAGCCGGTGAGGGGCTCTTCTTCTTGTCCACGTCGCGATCCGGTCACGGTTGCGACCGGGGCCACCGAACCATTGACCCGGCCTCCGGCCGATCGCTACGTTCACCTGCGGCACACCCGTTCGGAGAACGACCAGGGTCGCGGGCGTCGGAGCTCAACGGTGCGTTCCGTCGTCGGACCAGGGGAGGCCCGGGCGGGCGTGCTGCCAAAGGCGCGGCTCCCAGGACGCACGCGGGCGACCTGGTGCGGACGACCGGATGCTCGGCCAGGATGCGAAGCGGACGCGCCGACGGCATGGAGGAACCCGAGATGAGCGAGACCGCGCAGGACGCCGGAACCCGGTCGGGCGAGTTCGTGCAGTCCCTCGAGCGCGGGCTGGCCGTGATCCGCGCGTTCGGCCCTGCCCGGGCACGCATGACCCTGAGCGAGGTGGCCCGCGAGGCTGCGCTCAGCCGCGCGTCGGCGCGACGCTTCCTGCACACCCTGGTGGAGCTCGGCTATGTCGTCACCGACGGGCGGGTGTTCGCCCTGCGCCCCCAGGTGCTCGAGCTCGGCTACGCCTACCTGTCGAGCCTGACCCTGCCGGAGGTGGCCCAGCCGCACCTGGAGCGCCTCGCGGAGGACGTCGGTGAGTCGTCCTCGGTCGCGGTGCTCGACGGCGCGGAGATCGTCTACGTGGCCCGGGTCGCCACGCGCCGGATCATGTCGGCGGCGATCCAGGTGGGCACGCGGTTCCCGGCGTCCGCCACCTCGATGGGGCGCGCGGTCCTGGCCCACCTGCCTCACGGCGACCGCGACGACTTTCTCGGCGCCGTCGCCCTGGAGCCGCTCACCCCGCACACGATCGTCGACCGGGACCTGCTGCGCGCGGAGCTGGACCGGGTACGTGGTCAGGGCTGGGCGCTCGTCGACCAGGAGCTGGAGGAGGGCCTGCGGTCCCTGGCGGTCCCGCTGCGGGATCGGGCCGGCCGCGTGGTGGGCGCGGTGAACGTGTCCGCCCCCGTGCGCCGTGGCGCGGTCGACGAGCTGGTGTCCGAGTTCCTGCCGGCGCTGCTCCGTGCGGCCGGCGAGATCGAGGCGGATCTGGCCCGTACCCGCGCCTGAGCCCGGCTGTTACGGTGGGCGTACGCATACGGAACTTGTGTGCGCCCTGCGAACAGGCAGAGGTGTGAATCGATGAGGCAGGCATTCGTCTACGACGCCGTGCGAACACCCTTCGGCCGCTACGGCGGCGCGCTCGCGGGGGTGCGGCCGGACGACCTGGCGGCCTTCGTCGTCGGCGAGCAGACCCGCCGGGCACCCGGGCTGGACCCGGCCCGGATCGACGACGTGATCCTCGGCAACGCGAACGGCGCGGGCGAGGAGAACCGGGACGTGGCACGGATGGCGGTGCTGCTGGCGGGCCTGCCGCTGTCGGTACCCGGGGTGACGGTCAACCGGCTGTGCGGCTCGTCGCTCGACGCCGCCGTGCAGGCGGCCCGCGCCGTGGAGACCGGCGACGCCGACGTCGTCGTGGCCGGCGGGGTCGAGTCCATGAGCCGCGCGCCGTGGGTGCTGCCCAAGCCGGAGCGCGCCTACCCGGCCGGCGGGGCCGAGCTGGTGTCCACCACGCTGGGCTGGCGCCTGGTCAACGCGCGGATGCAGCCGGACTGGACGGTCTCCCTCGGCGAGGCGACCGAGCGGCTGCGCGAGAAGTACGGCGTCACGCGGGAGCGTCAGGACGAGTTCGCCCTGCGCAGCCACCGCCTGGCGCACGAGGCCTGGGAGGCCGGCCGGTACGACGACCTGGTCACCGCGGTGCCCGGGACCGACCTGCACCGCGACGAGCCCGTCCGCCCGGACGGCACCCTGGAGAAGCTCGCCGCGCTCAAGCCCTCCTTCCGGTCGGACGGCGGCACCATCACGGCGGGCAACGCCTCCCCGCTGACGGACGGCGCCAGCGCCGCCCTGATCGGCTCCGAGGCGGCGGCGGGCCTGACCGGCCTGGAACCGCTGGCCCGGATCGCGGGCCGCGCCGCGGTCGCCAACGAGCCGCAGTACTTCGGCTACGCCCCCGTGGCGGCCGCCGAGCGCGCGCTCGCGAAGAGCGGCATCGGCTGGGCCGACGTCGGTGCCGTCGAGCTCAACGAGGCGTTCGCCGCGCAGTCGCTCGTCTGCGTCGACGCGTGGGGCGTCGACCCGGCGATCGTGAACGCGTGGGGCGGTGCGACGGCGCTCGGGCACCCGCTCGGCGCCTCCGGCACCCGGATCCTCGGCACGCTCGCCCGCCGGCTGCTCGCGGAGCACCAGCGCTGGGGCGTGGCGGCGATCTGCATCGGCGTCGGCCAGGGTGTGGCCGTCGTCCTGGAGAACGTGCGGGCCGCCGGATGACCGTCGAGGTCGCACGGACCGCCCTGGAGGCGGTGGGCGACGTCGCCGACGGCTCGACCGTGATGATCGGTGGGTTCGGACCGGCGGGGCAGCCGGTGGAGCTCATCGAGGCGCTCCTGGAGCAGGGCGCCGCCGACCTCGTCGTCGTCTCCAACAACGCGGGCAACGGCGAGGACGCGCTGGCCCGGCTGATCCTGGAGCGTCGGGTGCGCAAGATCGTGTGCTCGTTCCCGCGTCAGGTGGACTCGTGGCACTTCGACGCCGCGTACCGCGCGGGTGAGATCGAGCTGGAGCTGGTGCCGCAGGGCAACCTGGCCGAGCGGATCCGCGCGGCCGGTGCCGGCCTGGGCGGCTTCTTCACACCCACCGGCTTCGGCACACCCCTCGCGGAGGGCAAGGAGACGCGCGTGGTCGACGGCGTCCCGATGGTCTTCGAGGCGCCGCTCGCCGCCGACGTCGCGCTGGTCAAGGCCTTCCGGGCCGACGGTGTCGGGAACCTCGTCTACCGCAGGACGGCCCGGAACTTCGGGCCCGTCATGGCCACGGCGGCCCGGCGGACCGTGGCGCAGGTGGCGGAGGTGGTGCCGACCGGGTCGATCGACCCGGAGACGGTGGTGACGCCCGGCATCTACGTCGACGCCGTCGTGGCGATCGACAGCGTGACGACGCTGGCGGGTGCGCAGGCCGGCGCGCAGGGCTCGGCCTCATGAGCGCCGAGACGGTCCCGCCGGGCCCGCGGAGCGGCTCTCCTCTGTCGAGAGCCGAGCTGGCGGCCCGCGTGGCCGCCGACATCGCGCCGGGTTCCTACGTCAACCTGGGCATCGGCCTGCCGACGCTCGTGGCCGACCACCTTCCTGCCGGCTCGGGCATCACGCTGCACACGGAGAACGGGCTGCTCGGGATGGGCCCGTCGCCGGAGCCGGACGCCGCGGACCCCGAGCTCATCAACGCGGGCAAGATCCCCGTGACCGAGCTCCCCGGCGCCTCGTACTTCCACCAGGCCGACTCGTTCGCCATGATGCGCGGCGGCCACATCGACGTCTGCGTGCTGGGGGCGTTCCAGGTGTCGACGTCGGGGGACCTCGCGAACTGGTCCACGGGCCGGCCGGGGGCGGTGCCCGCGGTGGGCGGGGCGATGGACCTCGCGGTGGGCGCCAGGCGGAGCGTCGTCATGATGACCCTGCTGACCAAGGACGGTCAGCCCAAGCTCGTCGAGGAGTGCACTCTGCCGCTCACGGGCGTGGGCTGCGTGTCCAGGATCTACAGCGACATCGCGGTGATCGACGTCGGGCCGGCGCTCCCGGGCGACGGCGCCGCGCACGTGGTCGAGACGTACGGGGTGACCCACGGGGAGCTCGAGGAGCTGCTCGGCCTCCGCCTGGCCTAGGGGCCCGGCCCTCGCAGCGTCCTGCCGCGTGGACGTCGGGTCTGACGGCGCCCTGGAGCCTTGCCGCACGGCGGATGGCGAAATCTGAACCAAAGATTACGCAGACATGGCCGACGGGCGGAATTCTTGGTCTACGCCGGGCCAACGAACCGCGGACGGGGGCTGCTGGGCCGGTCCGACATGGCTCCGGCGCGGGCGTGCCTGATGGCTTCTTGGAAAAACACGCGGTGAACAGCGCCTCTGTGTCCGCTGTCACGCCCCCTGGCTTTGACGGACCCTGCGGGCTCACGTAACGTTCTCGTTGTTCGCCCGGCAGGGAGAGACGGACAGGGAGCGCGAAGAGCGTGACTGGCCGGTCCCGGGGCGGGAACCATCCCAGATCTTCGAGGTGGCTTTGTGCGCTTCGGTTCTGGGTTGGGCTTGCCGACAGGCGCCTCGTTGCAGTGATCCTGACCAGGATGCTTGCGCCGGGGAGCGTGGTAGGGTAAGTTACAGAGGTTGCCTCCGAACGGGGATGACGCGGTTCGCACCGCGGTTCACTTCGGATGGTTCCCTTCCTCTGCGGATCATCAAGGTTTATGCCTTTCATGGTCGGCGAAAAATGGGATCAGAATTCCTTCGGTTGCTCGAAGAATTCTCCCGGCCACTGCGGCCGGCGGGGATTTGGAAAAGTCCGAAAGGGCCTGGTAAGTTTGAGGAACTGCCCCGGACAGGGAAGCGAACGAAAAGGTCGCGGCTCTGACGGTGTGCGTCGGTTGTTTGAGAACTCAACAGTGTGCTTGATAGTCAATGCCAATTATTTGACTCTCATGTTTCGGGTCGTATCACCAGCATGGTGGTGTGGTCGGGATCGGTGGGGGTTGTTTTTGGATCGGATCAATTAACCAGTTTGGTTTTGGTCTGGCC
>NZ_JBFAKX010000029.1:0-42128 GCF_040655935.1 Promicromonospora sp. NPDC050262
CGGCGCGGACCCTGGTCCGGGACCATAGGCCGGGCCGGGCTGCGGGGCGTCCGTCGACCAGCTGGTCGACTATCTCAGGAACCCCACCCCCTTTCGACATTCCCGGGGAAGATTTCACACGCGACGGGCGGGGATCCGGGCGAGCTGACGCCGTCCGGCGACTAGACTGGCGGCCATGTCCACCATCTCCCGCGACGAGGTCGCGCGCGTGGCTGCGCTGGCACGGATCGATCTGCGACAGGACGAGGTCGACCGCCTCGCCGGTGAGCTCGACGTGATTGTCGAGTCCGTCGCTCGCATCAGCGAGGTCGCCACCGCAGACGTGCCCGCTACGAGCCACCCGCTCCCGCTGACGAACGTGTTCCGAGACGACGTACCCGAGGCCCCGCTGCCGGTCGAGGACGTCCTGGCCGGAGCCCCGCAGCAGGAGAACGGCCGGTTCGCCGTCCCGCAGATCCTTGGCGAAGAGTGAGATGGGTACCAGCGACATGACGAACGACATCACCCGGCTGAGCGCGTCCGACCTCGCGTCCGCGCTCGGCAGCAAGGACCTCACCAGCGTCGAGGCCACGCAGGCCCACCTGGACCGCATCGCGGCCGTCGACGGCGACCTGCACGCGTTCCTGCACGTCTCCTCCGCGGAGGCGCTGGCCACGGCCGCCGAGGTCGACGCGAAGCGCGCCGCCGGCGAGGAGCTGCACCCGCTCGCCGGCGTGCCCATCGCGGTCAAGGACGTCGTGGTGACCAAGGGCCTGCCCACCACCGCGGGGTCGAAGATCCTCGAGGGCTGGGTCCCGCCGTACGACGCGACCCTCGTGGAGCGCATCAAGGCCGCGGGCCTGCCGATCCTCGGCAAGACCAACATGGACGAGTTCGCCATGGGCTCCTCGACGGAGCACTCGGCGTTCGGCAACACCAGGAACCCCTGGGACCTCGACCGGATCCCCGGCGGGTCCGGCGGTGGCTCCGCCGCGGCAGTGGCGGGCTTCGAGGCCCCCCTGGCGATCGGCACCGACACCGGCGGTTCCATCCGCCAGCCCGGCGCCGTCACCGGCACCGTCGGGGTCAAGCCCACCTACGGCGGCGTCTCCCGCTACGGCCTCATCGCCATGGCGTCGTCGCTCGACCAGGCCGGCCCCGTGACCCGTACCGTGCTCGACGCCGCGCTGCTGCACGAGCTGATCGGCGGGTACGACCACCACGACTCGACGTCGATCAACGAGCCGGTCCCCGGCGTCGTCGCCGCCGCCGAGCTGGGCGCCAAGGGCGACCTGAAGGGTCTGCGTGTCGGCGTCGTCAAGGAGCTCTCCGGCGAGGGCTACCAGGCGGGCGTGTCCGCGCGGTTCGAGGAGTCGCTCGACCAGCTGCGGGCGCTCGGCGCCGAGATCGTCGAGGTCTCGTGCCCCAGCTTCACCTACGCGCTCGACGCGTACTACCTGATCATGCCCGCCGAGGCGTCCAGCAACCTGGCCAAGTTCGACGGCATGCGCTTCGGCCTGCGGGTCGAGCCGGCCGAGGGCCCGGTCACCGCGGAGCGCGTCATGGGCGCCACGCGCGGCGCCGGTTTCGGCGACGAGGTCAAGCGCCGCGTCATCCTCGGCACGTATGCCCTGTCCGCGGGCTACTACGACGCCTACTACGGCAGCGCGCAGAAGGTCCGCACGCTGATCCAGCGCGACTTCGCGGCCGCGTTCGAGCAGGCCGACGTGCTGGTCTCGCCCACGGCGCCGACCACCGCGTTCAAGTTCGGCGAGAAGCTCGACGACCCGCTGGCGATGTACCTCAACGACGTCGCGACCATCCCGGCGAACCTCGCCGGCGTGCCCGGCATGTCGCTGCCGAACGGCCTGGCAGAGCCCGCCGGAGGGGGCGCCGGCCTGCCATCAGGTTTCCAGATCCTGGCCCCCGCCAAGGCGGACGACCGGTTGTACCGCGTGGGCGCCGCCCTCGAGGCGGCCCTCGAGAACGCCTGGGGCGGCCCCCTCCTGAACAAGGCACCCGAACTCAAGACCACGGAGCTCGCCCGATGACCGCACCGTCGACCGCCACGGCCACCAGCCTGGTCGCCTATGAGGACGCCGTCCGCCGCTACGACCCGGTGCTGGGCATCGAGGTGCACGTGGAGCTCGGCACGCTCACCAAGATGTTCTGCGCGGCCGAGGTCGAGTACGGCGGCGAGCCCAACACCCAGGTGACCCCGGTCAGCCTCGGGCTGCCGGGCGCTCTGCCCGTCGTCAACGGCAAGGCCGTCGAGTACGCGATCCGCATCGGCCTCGCGCTCAACTGCAGCATCGCCGAGAGCTGCCGGTTCGCGCGCAAGAACTACTTCTACCCGGACGTCCCCAAGAACTTCCAGACGTCGCAGTACGACGAGCCGATCGCCTACGACGGCTGGATCGACGTCGAGCTGGAGGACGGTGCGGTGTTCCGCGTCGAGATCGAGCGCGCGCACATGGAGGAGGACGCCGGCAAGAACACCCACGTGGGTGGCTCGACCGGCCGCATCCAGGGCGCCGAGTACTCGCTGGTGGACTACAACCGCGCCGGCATCCCGCTCGTGGAGATCGTCACGCGGCCCATCGAGGGCGTCGGCGACCGGGCCCCCGAGGTGGCCCGGGCCTACGTGCAGACGCTGCGCGACATCTTCCGCTCGCTGGGGGTCTCCGAGGCCCGCATGGAGCGGGGCAACGTCCGCGCGGACGTGAACCTGTCGCTGCGGCCGACGCCCGAGTCGCCCCTGGGCACGCGCACCGAGACCAAGAACGTGAACTCGTTCCGCTCGGTCGAGCGCGCCGTGCGCTACGAGGTGTCCCGCCAGGCGGGCGTGCTCGACGCCGGCCTGCCGGTGATCCAGGAGACGCGGCACTTCCACGAGGAGGACGGCACCACGTCGTCGGGCCGCGTGAAGTCGGACGCCGAGGACTACCGGTACTTCCCCGAGCCCGACCTGGTGCCCGTGGCCCCGAGCCGCGAGTGGGTCGAGGAGATCCGGGCGACGCTCCCGGAGCTGCCGGTCGCGCGCCGGCGCCGGCTCCAGGGCGAGTGGGGGTACGCCGACGCCGAGATGCGCGACGTGGTCAACGCCGGCGCCATCGACCTCATCGAGGCGACGGTCGCCGCCGGCACGAGCGCCGCGGGCGCCCGCAAGTGGTGGATGGGCGAGCTGGCCCGCCGTGCCAAGCAGGACGAGCTCTCGCTCGCGGACCTGTCCGTCACGCCGGCGCAGATCGCGCAGCTCCAGCAGCTCGTGGAGTCCGGCCGCATCAACGACAAGATCGCCCGCCAGGTGCTCGACGGCGTGCTCGCCGGCGAGGGCGACCCGGAGGCGGTCGTCGCGGCCCGCGGCCTCGAGGTCGTGTCCGACGACGGCGCGCTGCTCACCGCGATCGACGAGGCGCTGGCGGCTCAGCCCGACATCGTCGAGAAGGTCCGTGGTGGCAACCAGGGTCCGGTCGGCGCGATCATCGGCGCCGTCATGAAGGCGACCAAGGGCCAGGCCGACGCCAAGCGGGTGCGGGAGCTGGTGCTGGATCGGATCGGGCAGTGACGTCGCGAGCCGCGGTGACGTCCCGGGGTGCGAGGCCGGGCCGGTGACCCGCGGACCCCACCTGCACGGCGACATGGTGCGGTTGCGGCCGATCGAGGCACGCGACTCGGAGCGTCTGTGGGAGGCGGTCCAGGACCCGGAGGGCACCCGCCTGACCGGTACCACCGCCGTCTTCACGCGCGACCAGATCGACGAGTGGGCGCGTACCGTCAGCGACCGGCCCGGCCGGTACGACTGGGCGATCTGCCCGGCCGCGATGCGGGACGGCAAGCCGATCAGCGACGACATGATCGGCGAGATCGTGCTGAACGACCTCGACGAGACCGTCGGCTCGGCGAACCTGCGGCTCCAGCTCCTGCCGAACTACCGGGGGCGCGGGTACGGCCGCGAAGCCATCCAGGAGGTGCTGCGCTTCGCGTTCGACGGCGTCGAGGACGCACCAGGCCCGCGACTGCACCGGGTGAGCCTGGACGTGCTCAGCATCAACCCGCGCGCCCAGACCCTCTACGAGTCGCTCGGCTTCCGCGAGGAGGGCCGCCTGCGGGACATCTACCGTGACGGCGACACGTGGGCGGACGCCATCGTGATGAGCATCCTCGAGGACGAGTACCGGGCGCTGCACGACTGAGTCGCCCGGGACCGGATTCCCGGACGGCGCCCCGGCGGCGCCTGACCACTCGACGGTCAGGGGCCGCCGGTGATGTAGGCGGTGAGCTGGTCCCGCTCGGCCTGCACCTCGGCGATCCGGTGCTTGACCACGTCGCCGATGCTCACGATCCCCGTGAGCCGGGCGTCCACGAGCACCGGCACGTGCCGCACCCGGTGCTCCGTCATCACGGGCATGAGCTCGTCGAGCGTGGCGTCGGGGCCGCAGGTGTGCACGGCGACCGTCATGATCGCCTCGACGGTGCCGTCCAGGATGTCGTCCCCGTCCGAGTGCAGCCTGCGCACGACGTCGCGCTCGCTGACGATGCCGTCGACGGTGACGCCGTCGTCGGACACCACGACCGCGCCGATACGGTGCTCGGCGAGGAGGGCGAGCAGGTCGCGCACGCTCCGGTCCTTGGAGATGGTGACCACGGAGCCACCCTTGCGGCGCAGTGCCTCTGTCACTCGCATCGGGATACCTCCATCGAGTGCACGGCGGAGACCGCCTCCTTGCGGCCTCCTGCTACGACGGTACGGCACCGGGCGAATTTTCCCCAGGGGTGAGAGTCCCGCGTCCCGGCCCTCCGGGACGGGGTGCACGACCGTGAGGGGGTCACCCTGTGGACGCCGCCTGTCGGTCCCGGCGGACCGGAGGTAGCGTGACGAGGCCGTTCGCCCGCATCGCGCACGGCCACCCAGCATCGAAGGAGCTGAACAGTCATGAGTCGTCCCCTGCGCTCCCGGACGTCCACCCACGGCCGCAACATGGCCGGAGCCCGCGCGCTCTGGCGCGCCACCGGCATGGGTTCCGAGGACTTCGGGAAGCCGATCATCGCGATCGCGAACTCGTACACGCAGTTCGTACCGGGGCACGTACACCTCAAGGACATGGGCGACCTCGTGGCCTCGGCCATCCGCGAGGCCGGCGGCGTCGCGAAGGAGTTCAACACCATCGCCGTCGACGACGGCATCGCGATGGGCCACGCCGGCATGCTCTACTCCCTGCCGAGCCGCGACCTGATCGCGGACTCCGTGGAGTACATGGTCCAGGCACACACCGCCGACGCCCTCGTCTGCATCTCCAACTGCGACAAGATCACGCCGGGCATGCTCAACGCCGCGCTGCGGCTGAACATCCCGGTGATCTTCGTGTCGGGCGGCCCCATGGAGGCCGGCAAGGCGGTGGTGGCGAACGGCGTCGCGAAGACGCCGCTGAACCTCATCAACGCGATCAACTACTCGGCGGACGAGAACGTGGACGACGCCGCGCTCGGCCTGGTCGAGGAGAACGCGTGCCCCACGTGCGGCTCGTGCTCCGGCATGTTCACCGCGAACTCGATGAACTGCCTCACCGAGGCGCTGGGCCTGTCCCTGCCCGGCAACGGCTCGACGCTGGCGACGCACGCCGCCCGCAAGGAGCTGTTCCTGGAGGCCGGCCGCACCATCGTGGACCTGGCCCGCCGGTACTACGAGGACGAGGACGACTCCGCGGCGCCCCGCGGGATCGCCACCAAGGCGGCGTTCGCGAACGCGATGGCGCTCGACGTGGCCATGGGCGGCTCCACCAACACGGTGCTGCACGTCCTCGCCGCAGCCCAGGAGGCCGAGGTCGACTTCACGCTCGCCGACATCGAGGACATCAGCCGCCGGGTGCCGTGCCTGTCCAAGGTGGCGCCCAACCACCCGGACTACCACATGGAGGACGTCCACCGGGCGGGCGGCATCCCCGCGCTGCTGGGCGAGCTCGACCGCGGCGGCCTGCTGGACCACGACGTCACCTCGGTGCACACGCCCACGCTGCGCGCCTGGCTCGACGACTGGGACGTCCGCGGCGGCAAGGCCACCGACCGGGCGCTCGGCCTGTTCCACGCGGCGCCGGGCGGCGTGCGCACCACCAAGGCGTTCTCCACGAACAACCAGTGGGAGACGCTCGACACCGACGGCGCGGGCGGCTGCATCCGCGACATCGAGCACGCGTACACCGTCGAGGGCGGGCTGGCCGTGCTGCGCGGCAACCTCGCCGAGGACGGCGCCGTGTTCAAGACGGCGGGCGTCGACCCCGACGTCTTCCACTTCGTGGGCAAGGCGCTCGTCTGCGAGTCGCAGGACGAGGCCGTCGAGAAGATCCTGACCAAGCAGGTCGAGCCGGGCCACGTCGTCGTCGTGCGCTACGAGGGGCCGTCCGGCGGGCCGGGCATGCAGGAGATGCTCTACCCGACCTCATACATCAAGGGCCGCGGGCTGGGCAAGGTGGTCGCCCTCATCACGGACGGCCGGTTCTCCGGCGGGTCCAGCGGCATCTCCGTGGGGCACGTCTCGCCGGAGGCCGCGGCGGGCGGCACCATCGGCCTGGTCGAGGACGGCGACGAGATCGAGATCGACGTCGACACCCGGATGATCCGCATCAACGTGCCGGACGAGGTGCTCGCCGAGCGGCGCGCCAAGATGGAGTCGTCCGAGCGGCCGTGGCAGCCCGTCGCCCGCGACCGGTACGTGTCCCCGGCGCTGCAGGCCTACGCGGCCCTGGCGACGTCGGCCGACCGCGGGGCCGTGCGCGACGTCGCGCGCCTGCGGCGCGGCTGACGCCGTCGCCCGACGGTGGACCCGCGCCGGGTCCGCCGTCGGGCGACGCATTGACGAGCGGCGACGCCGAGGGCCTGTCGGGTGTCGGAGTCTCGTGCCATGGTGGTGGGACCCGGACGACTGGACGTACGAGGGAAGGCACTACCCATGAGCGACGCGATCACCGCTGCCGAGTTCACCGCGGCAGAAGGCACGGACGACTGGCGGGTGCTCCACGACGCGGCGCTCGCGCGCTTCACCACCGGTTCGTTCGCCACCGGGCTGGTGCTGGTCGCCCGCATCGGTGAGCTCGCCGAGTCCGCCAACCACCATCCCGACGTCGACCTGCGCTACGGGAGCGTGACGGTGCGGACCTGGTCGCACGACATCGGCGGGCTGTCCGAGCGGGACCTCGCGCTGGCGCGGGCGATCTCGGCCGCGGCCCGCAACGTCGGCGTCGCGGCGGACGTGTCCGGGCTGCGCGAGGTGGCGATCGCGATCGACGCCGTGGTCGGGCCCGCCGTCCAGGCCTTCTGGCAGGCGGTGCTGGGTCACGAGGCGCAGCCGTACCGCGGTGGGAACACCGCGGCCGGTCGGCTGCTCGACCGGGACGGACGCCAGCCGATGTTCTGGTTCCAGCAGACCGACGAGCACCGGGAGCAGCGCAACCGCATCCACGTGGACGTCTGGGTGCCGCACGACCTGGCCGAGGCGCGGGTGGCGGAGGCGGTCGCTGCCGGCGGGCGGCTCGTCACGGACAAGTACGCCCCGTCGTGGTGGGTGCTGGCCGACGCCGAGGGCAACGAGGCCTGCGTCTGCACCTGGCAGGGCGAGTTCTGACACACCCGAGGAATGCACCCGGAAAAGAGGATGAACTCCGGCTCGGGAATGGGTAACGTCTCGCGCTTGTGCGCCCGCTCACCCCACCCTCCCGGAACCCCTACTGGCGGTTCCTCCTGGCGGGCTTCCGCGGGCAGTCGGCCTACCCGCTCGCGACTCTCGCCGGCCTGGTCGCCAACGCGACGTTCGGCGTGCTCAAGGGCTCGATCATGGGGGCCGCGGTCGAGAGCTCGGGCGGTGAGCTGGCCGGGTACACGGCGGGCAGCATGGCCGCGTTCGTCTGGCTGGGCCAGGGGCTGCTCGGGTCGGTGAACCTGTGGGGCGGCAGCGACCTGCAGACCCGGATCAAGTCCGGCGACGTCGCCGTCGACTTCCTGCGGCCCGTGAGCGTCCAGGCCTCCCACGTGCTGACCGACGTCGGCAAGGGGCTGTTCGGCCTGCTGCCGCGAGGGCTGCCGAGCGTGCTGATCGGGGTCGCGATCGGCGGCATGGTGCTGCCGTCCGACCCGAGCGCGTACGCGCTCGGCCTGATCAGCCTGCTGCTCGGCATCGCCGTCTCGCACGCCTGCATCTACACCGTGGGGACGTCGGGCTTCTGGCTCGTGGAGTCCCGAGGCGTCGCCGTGTTCTACCTGTCGTTCTCGGGGCTGTTCGCCGGCCTCTACACGCCGATCTACCTCTTCCCGGACTGGCTGCTGACCCTCGCGCTGCTCACGCCGTTCCCGTCGATGATGCAGCTCCCGGTCGACGTGCTCTCCGGCCAGGTCACCGGTGCGGCGGCCTGGCAGCACCTCGGCGTGCAGGCGCTGTGGCTCGCGATCGTGCTCGCCGTCGGGCACCTGACCACGCGGGCCGGACGCCGCAGGCTGGAGGTGCAGGGTGGCTGAGGCACTTCGCGCCTACCGGGCCGTCGTGGCCAGCCGCGCGCGCTCGCAGGCGAGCCACCGCGCGAGCTTTCGCATGGACCTCGTCGGCGCACTGCTCGTCGGCATCATCGAGTTCGGCGAGATCTGGGTGCTCTACTCGGCGACGGACCAGATCGGCGGGTTCACGCTCGCGCAGATCATGCTCGTGTTCGGCCTGTCCGACCTCGCCTTCTCCCTCGCCGACCTGGTGGCCGGGCACTGCGACAACCTCCCGGTGTACGTCCGCGCGGGCACGCTCGACGTGTTCTTCCTGCGCCCGCAGCCGGTGCTGGCGCAGCTCGTCACGAGCGACCTCAGCCTGCGCCGCATCGGGCGCTGCCTGGTGGGCGCCACGTCGCTCACGGTCGGCCTGGCGCTCAACGACATCGAGTGGACCGCGGGCGCGGTCGGTCTGGTGGTCCTGGCGCTGGTCTGCGGGTTCGTCATCTTCACCGCGCAGTTCGTCACCGCGGCCGGGCTGCAGTTCTTCCTCGTCAACGGCGCCGAGATGACCAACGCGTTCGTGTACGGCGGCCGGTACGCGGCCACGCAGCCCACGAGCGTGTGGCCGCGCAGCCTGCTGGTGGTCTTCGGCGTCGTCTTCCCCGTGGCGTTCGCGGCGTTCCTGCCGGTCTCCACGCTGCTCGGCGTGCCGGGCGTCGCGGGTCTGCCGGTCTGGCTGGGCTGGTGCGCACCGGTCGCCGCGGTCTGGGCGGTCGTCGTCGCGGGGCTGTCCTGGCGCTGGGGCCTTCGTCACTACCGAGGAGCGGGCGGATGAACGTCATCGAGACCGAGGGCCTGACCCGGGTGTTCACCGGGCGGCCGGACCGGGGGAACCGGCTGCGGCGCTCGCGGCACGTCGCCGTCGACGGTCTCGACCTGACCGTCGAGGCGGGCGAGTCCGTGGGCTACATCGGCGCGAACGGGGCCGGGAAGTCGACCACGATCAAGATGCTCGTCGGCATCCTGGTGCCCACGAGCGGCACCGTGACGACCATGGGGCTGCACCCGTTGAAGCAGCGGCGCGCGCTCGCCCGCCGGATCGGCGTGGTGTTCGGGCAGCGCTCGCAGCTCTGGTGGGACCTGCCGGTGCGGGAGTCGTTCTCGATCCTGTCCGCGATCCACTCCCTGACCGCGGCCGACGAGCGCGCCCGCACCGCCGAGCTGGTGGACATGCTGGAGATGGGGGAGTTCCTGGCGACGCCCGTGCGGCAGCTCTCGCTGGGGCAGCGCATGCGGGCCGAGGTCGCGGCCGCGCTGCTGCACCGCCCGGACCTGGTGATCCTCGACGAGCCGACGATCGGCCTCGACGTGCTGTCCAAGCAGCGCCTGCGCGAGTTCCTCGTGGCGCAGCGGAGGGAGCACGGCACCACGCTGCTGCTCACGACGCACGACATGGGCGACGTCGAGCGGCTCTGCGAGCGGATCCTGGTCGTGGACCACGGCCGCCTGGCGTTCGACGGCACGCTGGACGGGCTGGCGCGTACGGTCGGCGCGCGGCGGGAGCTCGTCGTCGACCTCGCCGTCGCGACCCCCGACCTCACCGACGTGGCGGGCGCGGAGCACGTCCGGAGCGACTCGGACGGCCTGCGGCAGCGGTTCGCGTTCGACCCGCAGCGCACGACGGCGGCGCGGGTGCTCGCCGCGATCTCCGAGCGGGCCGAGGTGCTGGACCTGTCGATCGCCGAGCCCGACATCGAGGACGTGGTGCGCGAGATCTACCGCGCCACGCGGCGGTAGGCGGCACCCGGCGGTAGCGGGGGAGCGGCTCAGCCGTAGAGCGACTGGACGTCGAGCTCGATCGGGAACGGCAGGTCGACCTTGAGCGTCTCGCGGTAGATGCCGGTCGGCACGTAGGTCCTGGTGAGGTCGTCGAGCTCGTAGACATGGACTGTCGTCGCCCCGTTGCCGTCGGCGTCCTCGACGCGCCAGAAGTGGCGGATGCCTGCCTCGGCGTACTTGTGGGGGATGACGGCCTTGTCGCGGTGCTCGGACTCTGGCGAGACCACCTCGATCGCGAGCACGATGTCCTTGGCGTCGTACCAGGTCGCGTCTCCGTCGATCGCCGCCGTCGACGCGATCACGTCGGGTTCGGGCCGGTTGTGCTTGTCCAGCAGGACGGTCATCTCGCTGTCGATGACGGTTCCCTCGGGCGCCTGGCTGGTCAGGCCGGACCGGAGGGCGAAGATGACGCTGCTGTGCCAGCGACGTCGTGGGGACATCATGAAGACGAGGGCTCCGTCGATCAGCTCGGTGTGGCGGGGAGCGTCCGGCAGATCGTCCAGGTCCTCGGCGAGCCAGCCCTCCGGGCGCGGCGGGCGCATCCAGTCGGGGAGCTGAGTCATGGGAACACGGTAACAACGGGCAGCCGTGGTGCCATGGCTCATCGCTGCTCCTGTCGATCGCATGCCTAGACGTTCATACGTCTAGCCCTCCTCCGCGCGAGATGGGTGCCGCTAACGTGTGCCGGGTGCTTCCCGAACCAGCCGCCGTGCTGAGCCCGGTTCCCGCCCGATCCGCCGAGCCCGCGCCGTCGACCCCGCGGTCGCCCCGGCCGGTCCCGCACCCCGTCGCCCGGATCGCCGAGGTGGCGGTCCACCTGCCCGAACGCACCCGCGACGTGGCCGAGGCCGAGCGCGACCTGCACCGCAGGAACCCCAGGGTCGCGCCGCGACTGCCGATGGTGTCGCGCCTGACCGGCGTGCGCCGGACCCACGTGGCCGACGCCGACCAGCAGGCCTCGGACCTCGCCGTCGCCGCCTCCCGCACCCTCCTCGACCGGGCGGGTGTCGGGCCGCAGGACGTGGACCTCCTGATCTTCGCCTCGGCCACGCAGGACATGATCGAGCCCGCCACCAGTCACATCACCGCGGCCAAGCTCGGCGTGCGGGCGCCGGTGATGGACGTCAAGAACGCCTGCAACTCCGTGCTCAACGGGATCGAGGTGGCCGAGGCCCTCATCGGGACCGGCCGGTACCGCCGCGTGCTGGTCGCGTCCGGCGAGATGCCGACGCGCGGCGTCCGGTGGGACGTGCCCGACCGGTCGACGTACGCCCTGTCCGCGGCCGGCTACACGATGTCCGACGCCGGGGCGGCGGTGCTCGTCGAGGCGACCGAGGTGCCGTCGGGCTTCGAGGACGAGCTGGCCGCCGAGCTCGCCGGCCTGGTCGAACCCGCGGTCCGGCCGTCCGGCATCCTCGGCTCGGCGTTCACCGCGGAGTCGCAGCACTGGGACGTGGGCATGCTGCCGGGCGGCGGGACGTTCAACCCGCGCGACCCCGAGCGCAGCTACTTCGAGATCGACGGGTCGCGCCTGCGCGAGGCGTTCCTCGCGCTCGGACCGGGCCCGGTCGACGAGGCGCTGGAGCGGGCCGGCGTGACGATGGACGAGGTCGCGCTCGTCGCGGTGCACCAGGTCGCGGTCGGCTACCTCGCCGACGTGCACGCGGCGCTCGGCGTGCCGGCCGACCGCACGATCGTCACGGTGGCCGACCACGGCAACCTGGCCTCGGCGACCCTGCCGCTGCAGCTCGTGACGGCGCTGGAGTCCGGCCGGCTGCGCCGGGGCGACGTGGTGCTGCTCCTCGGGCTCGCGGGCGGGATCAGCATGGGGGCGATGGTGGTCCGGTGGTGACGGAGCGCAGCGAGGGCGCGGCAGAGAGCAGAGCCCGCCTCGCCGTCGTCGTGCCCGCGCTGAACGAGGCGCACGAGCACGGGATCCTGCGCACCCTCGCGGCGCTGCACGCCCAGGAGGACGACGACTTCGACCTCGTGGTGGTGGACAACGGGTCCACCGACGGCACGCCGGACGTGGTGCGCAAGGCGATCGCGGACTGGGGGCGCATGCGCTGGCAGGTCGTCACGGAGCCCGAGAAGGGGACCGGCGCCGCGGCGGACACCGGGATGCGGGCCGCCATCGCCCTCGGGGCCGAGCTGCTGGCCCGGACCGACGCCGACTGCCTGCCGCCCCCGGGATGGACGCGGGCGGTGCGTCAGGCGTTCGCGTCGGGCGACGAGCTGGTCGCCGGGCGGCTGCTGCCGCGCACCGACGACCTGCCGGTCTCCCGGGTCCAGCAGGGTGTGCTGTCGTTCGCGCTGTGGGCGTCCAGCACGTTCGGCAAGGTGCGCCCCGGAAACCGGGACGACGGGTACCTGGGGCCGTACGTGATGACGCCCGGCTGCAACATGGCGATCACGGCGTCCCTGTACGAGCGGGCCGGCGGGTTCCCGCGCACCCGGATCGAGGACGTGCACGAGGACCGGGCCCTGGTGAACGCCGTGCGCCGGCTGACCACCCGGTACGCGGAGCACCGCGAGGTCTGGGTGCGCGCCTCGACGCGCCGCGTGCACGCGTGGGGACTGGTGCGCACCCTCGGCTGGTACGCCGACCACCGCTACCGGCCCGCGGTCGTGGACATCCGATGACGGCCGTCGCGCCCGAGGCGCCCTGGGAGGAGCGGGTGCAGCGGGCCGCGCACCCGCTCGCCTACCCGGCGCTCCGGTCCGCGCGGCACCGGCCCGTGGTGCGCGTCCCGCGCATCGGCGTGGTGGTGAGCGACGCAGCGGTCGCGCGCGAGGTGCTGCTCGACCTGGACCACTTCTCGAAGGTGGGCCCGGGGGCGCCGTCGGACCTGTGGACGCCGGTCCTCGGGCCGTCCGTGCTGCTCAACATGGAGGGGGCGGAGCACGCCTCGCTGCGGCGCGCGCTGGGGCCGCTGTTCGCGCCCCGCGCAGTGCGGGAGCTGGTGTCCGGGGCCGCGGACGGCGGCGGCGTGCTGCCGGACCTGACGCGGCGGCTGGCCGCGGGGGAGACCGTCGACCTCGCCGCCGCGGTGACGGCGCAGGCCGGCGCGGTGATCTGCGGGATGGTGGGGCTGCCGCCGACGGACGACGCCGTGCGCTCCGCGATGTCGGCCGCCCGGACGATCACCGGGATGGTGCGGCTGCACCGGCACGGCCTCACGCGGTCCCAGGTCGCGCGGGCCCGGGCGGTGCTGGAGCGGCTGACGGCGCCCGCCCGCGCCGCCTACGACGACGGCGACCCGGCGACGGTGCCCGGGCGGATGCGCGACCTGGGGCTGTCCGAGCGCGAGGCGATGGGCGCCGTCGGGGCGTTCGTGCTCACGGGGACGGAGACCGTCCAGTCGTTCGTGCCGCGGCTCCTGGCGATCGCGCACGACACCGGGTGGACGAGGCGGCTGCTGGCCGACGACGCCCAGGTGCGGCGGCGCGCCGTCGAGGAAGGGCTGCGCGTCACCGTGCCGACGCCGGCGATGCTGCGCGCGGTGCGGGCCGACGCGTCGGTGGGCGGGGTGCCCGTCGCCGCCGGCGAGCGCGTGGTGATCGCCACGGTCAACTGCTGCCGGGCCGCCGGCGGCTTCGATCCCGGCCGGCCGGTCGACCCCGCAGTGCGGCACCTGTGGTTCGGTGCGGGGCCGCACTTCTGCCTCGGCATGCCGCTGGCGATCGCCCAGGTGGACGCCGTCCTGGACGCGCTCGCTGCCGCGTCGGCCGGCGGCCGGGTGCCCGTCGTCGGCCGGCGCCGGGCCGCGCGCGGCGTGCTGGTTCCGGCGTACCGGTCGCTGGAGCTGCGCCTGGGATCGCCCGGGAAGGAGACGACATGACCCACTTCCTGGAGCGCCTGCCCGTCCTGGCGCGGGACACGCCCGACGCCGTGGCGCTGCGCTGGTTCGGCGGCCGGGGCGGCGCTCGTGTGCGTGAGGAGGTCACGTTCCGCGAGCTCGCCGAGCGCGTCGAGCGGACGGCGTCCGGCCTGCGGGCGCAGGGCTTGCGGCCCGGTGACCGGGTGCTGTTCAGCGTCCGGCCCCGGCCCGAGGGCGTGGTCCTGTGCCTCGCGATCCTGCGCGCGGGCGGCTCCGTCGTCTTCGTGGACCCGGGCTCGACACCGGAGCTGTTCGCCGCCCGGATCGCGGCGGCGGGGCCGCGGTGGGCCGCGACGGAGGCGCTGCTGTACGCGGCGTCGTCGGGGCCGCTGCGCGGGATCGCGCGGTCGCGCGGGCTGCTGCTCCCGGACTACGGCCGGCTGCCCGTGCGGCACCTGTACACCGGGCGGTGGCTGCCCGGGGTGCCGCGCGGGGCGCGGCGGGCGGCGGTACGGAGACCGGTGCCAAGGCTGGAGCCGACGCCGGGGTCGGAACCGGCGCCGCGGCCCGGGTGGGTCGCGGCCGATCCCGAGGCGCTGGTCGTCTTCACGTCCGGGACCACCGCCGAGCCCAAGGCCGTGGTGCACACCGTGGGCACGCTCGGCGGCATGCTGGGCCTGTTCGCGGAGGTCGGTGCGCTGCGGGCCGGTCAGCGAGCGCACACCGACCAGATGTTCCTCGGGCTCCCGGCGATGCTCGCGGGCGGCACGTGGGAGATCCCGGCGAGCACGCCCAAGGACGACCCGGCGGCGTTCGCGCGCGGCGTCGCGGGCGCCGACTCGTCGTTCCTGGTGCCCGCCGACGTCACGGCGCTGCTCGACGTCCTGGAGGCCCGGGCCGCGGACGGCGGCGCGGTACCCGCCGTCGGCCCCGCGGTGCTGGCGGTCGGGGCGGCACCGGTCACCGTCGCGCTGCTGGAGCGGGGCCGCCGAGTGCTGCCGGGCACGCGCTGGATCGCCGTGTACGGGGCCACCGAGATCCTGCCCGCCGCGATGACCGAGGCGGACGAGAAGATCGCGGCGGCCGGGGGTGTGGCGAGTGCCGGGGGCGCTGCGGGCGCCGGGGGCGCGGCGGGCGCCGGTGCCGGCGGCGCGCGGGGCGACCTCGTGGGTCGTCCGTTGGAGGGGATCGGCGTCCGCATCGACACCGGCGTCGTCGGCCTGGACGAGGCGTCAGGTACGTCCGGGGGCGAACCCGGTGACGGGCCGGCGGTGGGCGAGCTGGTGCTGACCGGACCGTCCCTGATGGCGGGCTACCTGTCCGACCTCGACGCCGGCAAGCCGCGGGCCGCCGAGCACCGTACCGGCGACCTCGCCTACCGGGACGCGGAGGACCGGATCGTGCTGGTCGGCCGCAACCGGGACATGATCATCCGCGGCACGGTGAACATCTACCCGGGCCTGTTCGAGCCCCGGCTGCGGGACCTGCCGGGGGTGGCCGACGCCGTGATGGTCGGCGTCCCGATGCCGGACGGCGACGAGCGGGTGGTGCTCGTCGTGACCCCCGAGGGCGCCGTGCCCGGTACGGGAGCGCCCACGGTCCGGGCGGACACCGAGCTCGCCCGGGCCGTCGCCGACCAGGTCGGACGGGTCCTGGACCACGGCGCCCTGCCCGACCTGGTGGTCGAGGCATCGCACGTGCCGCTCGCGGGCCGGTCCCGGAAACCGGACCGTCATGCCCTGGTCGACCTGGTTTCACCTCTCGCGGGTACAGTGCGCGCATGAGGGTGGCTGTGACCGGTTCGTCTGGGTTTGTTGGCGGGGCTGTGGTGCGGGATCTCGCGGCGCACGGCCACGAGGTGATCGCGTTCTCGCGCCGGGTCCCGCGCGTACCCGCCGAGCTGCTCGACAAGGTCTCCCACCAGTTCTGGGACCTGCGGGACGGCCCGCTGGCGAAGGAGGACCGGCCCGAGGACGTCGACGTCGTGGTGCACTGCGGCGCGTCCGTCGGGGACGGCGGCAGCCATGCCCGGGCCTGGGTGGTCAACGTCGAGGGCACCCGCGCGGTCCGCGAGACCTTCCCCGACGCACGGTTCGTCCACCTGTCGTCGGGCAGCGTCTACGACCCCCGGACGCCGAGCGTCGCGGCCACCGAGGCGGAGGCGCCCGCCCGCGGGTACGTGAACCCCTATGGCTCCACCAAGGCCGCTGCCGAGCGGTACCTCGCGGCCGACGCCGCGCGCGAGGACCGCGGCCCCGTCGTCGTGCTGCGGCCGCACGCGGTCTACGGGCCGGGCGACACGACGCTGCTGCCGCGGCTGGAGTCCGCGGCGATCGGCGCCTGGCTGCCGCTGCCGGGCGGCGGCAAGGTGCGGCAGCACCTCACGCACGTCGACACGCTGGCCCGCGCGGTGCGGGCCGCCCTGGACGCCGACGTCGAGCCCGAGATCGCCGCCGGGCGGCCGCTCGTGGCCAACGTGGCCGACGCCAGCCCGGTCGACCTCGACGAGACGCTCGAGCTGCTGATGTTCGCCCGGTTCCGGCCGGTCCAGGTGGTGGGGATCCCGCTGCGGCTGGCGCACGCCCTGGCCTGGGTGGGGGAACGACTGGCGCGGTGGACCGGCCGCGAGCCGCGGCTGTCGCGATACGCCATCAGCCACCTCGCGATGGAGCGCACCTACGACCTCACGGTGCTGCGGGAACGCCTCGGCGTGGACCCGGCGCCGACGTCGCTGCACGGCGCCATGAGCTGGTAGCCCTCGTGTCAGACGTACAGGTCCCTCCCGTGACCTGTGCACCTGACACATCGGGAGGCTGTCCGGAATGCCCTACCCTGTGCGGGTGATTCCAGGGAGCGACGTCGCGATCGAGACGCTCGGGCTGCGCAAGGCGTACCGGTCGGTGCGCGGACGCGCCGTGGGCGTGGACGGCCTCGACCTGCGCGTACCGGCCGGCGGCGTGCACGCGCTCCTCGGCCTCGCGGGCTCGGGCAAGACCACCACGCTGCGCCTGCTCACCGGCCTCGCCCACGCGGACGGCGGCGCCATGAAGATCTTCGGCACCCATGTCCCGGACGGCCTGCCCGACCTCGCCGGCCGCATCGGCGCCGTCGTCGGCGACCCCGGGTTCCACGGCCGGCTGAGCGGACGTCGCAACCTCGCCCTCCTCGCGAGCGCGGCCTCCGTGCCGCGCGCCCGCGTGGACGAGGTGCTCACCCGCGTGGTCCTCGCAGACCGGGCCAGGGCCGCCTACGCCACCTACTCGCCCGACGAGGAACGCCGGCTGGCGCTCGCGGCGGCGCTGCTGCGCGATCCCGAGCTCCTCGTCGTCGACGACCCGAGCGCCGGGCTCGACGCCGTCGGCACACGCGAGATCCGCCAGGCCCTGCGGCGGCTGGCGGACCAGGGCAAGACCGTCCTGATCGCGACCGGCGTGCTCACCGAGGCGCAGCAGATCGCTGACACGGTCACGGTGCTCGACGGCGGCCGCATCCTCGCGCAGGGGAGCACCGCCGAGCTCCTGGGCGACGCCAGGGTGAGCGTCCGCGTGGGCATCGACGAGCCGGGCAAGGCCGCCACGGCCCTGCGGGCCGCGGGGTTCAAGGTCCGGGCCGACGGCGACACGCTCCACGTCGACGACGTCGCCGAGCCCGCCGAGATCTCGCGGGCGCTCGCCAAGCAGAAGCTCTTCGCGGGCGAGCTGGTGCCGCAGCGGGAGGACCTGGCCGCCGTCGTCGGACGGCTGCGTCCTGTGGTGCCGCCGGCGCCCGTACCGCCGAGCCGCGCCGAGGAGCGAGCGGCCCGCAAGGCCGCGGAGCGGAAGGCGGCGGAGCGGAAGAGGGCCGCCGACCAGCGCAAGGCGGACAAGGAGGCGGCCGCGAAGCAGGCCGCGGACGAGGCGAGGGCGACCGAGGAGGCCGCGGCGAAGCAGGCGGCGATCGACGCGCGGGCCGCGGCCAAGGAGGCCGCACGCGCGGAGCGGGCGGCCGCGAAGGAGAACCGGAGGTCGGCGGGACGGTCGGCCGGGCCGGAGGCGGTCGGTGCCGGGGACACGGCTGCCGGGCAGGGGGACGCAACGGTGAAGGCGGTCGCGCAGGTGAGTGCCTCGGTGTCGGGCACCTCGGCGTCGGTCTCGGCACATGCGGGCGCCTCGAAGACCGGCGCCTCGAAGACGAACGCTCCCAAGCCGGGTGCCCCGAAGCCCGGTGTGTCGAAGCCCGGTGTGTCGAAGCCTGCTGCGTCGAAGGCGACCGGCTCGAAGCCCGGCTCGGAGGCGACCGGCTCGGAGGTCGGCGTCCCGAAGCCGTCCGGTTCTCGGCCGGCCGCGCCGAAGCCGGCCGCGCCGAAGCCGTCCGGTTCTCGGCCGGCCCCGCCGAAGCCGTCTGCGCCGAAGTCCTCCGCCGCCAAGTCCTCCGCCACACCAGGCACGGCCGCGGCCACCGCAGAGCCGCCCGCGGACGCCGACGCGCCGCCCAAGCAGTCGAGGTTCGCTCAGCGGCGGGCGGAGTTCGACGCCAAGGTGGCCGAGAAGCAGGCGGCGGCCGAGGCGCGGCTCGCGGAGCGCCAGGCGGCCGCCGACGCGAAGGCCGCGGAGAAGCAGGCCGCGGCGGAGGCCAGGGCGGCCGCGAAGCAGGACAAGGCCGATGCCAGGCAGGACAAGGCGGACGCGCGGCAGGCCAGGATCGACGACCGGGCCGCGCAGAAGCAGGCGGAGCTCGACGCCAAGGAGGCCGCGGCGCGGCAGAGGGCGGCCGAGAAGGCCGCGGCGGAGCAGGCGCGCGCCGACGCGAAGCAGGCCGCCCTCGATGCCAAGCAGGTCGCCCTCGACGAGAAGGCCACCCGGAAGCAGGAGGCCGCCGACGCCAGGACGGCCCGGCTCGCGAGCCGCACGGAGGGCGCCAAGGCGCTCCTGGGCCGGCGCGCGGCGGAGACGTCCGGCGGCCGGGACGGGGGCCTTGAGCTTGACGACCGGGAGGCGGAGGATCTGGAACCGGACGACCTCGAGCTGAAGCGGCTCGAGGCGGAGGGGCTGGAGCTCGACGACCTCGAGCTCGACGACCTCGCACCGGACGCCGCCGAGCCGGCTGAACCCGAGCCGGGCGACACCGAGCCGGGCGACGCCGAGACCGACGACGACGCACCGGACGCCGCCGAGCCGGACGGCGCCGCCGCGCCGAGGCCGGGCCCGCGCACCGACGCGGGGACGGGGCGGCGGCCCCGCCCCGGGCAGCAGGGACCAGGCCGGAGCAAGAAGCGTTCGAAGGGAAGGCGATGATGGGCCTGCTGTGGGCCGAGCTGCGCAGGTTCGCCGTGCGGCCGGCGATCCGGTGGATCGCCGTGGCGATGCTCGCGCACGTGGCGCTGGCGGTCGCGGTGACGGCGTTCGAGCCGGAGGCGTTCACGCTCGCGGCGATGCTCGACCAGGGCCAGATCTCGTTCTACGCGATGACGTCGGTGTTTCTCGCCTACGTGGCGGGCGTGCTGCTGGTGACCGGGCCCGCGGCGCAGGGCGGTACGCGCGCGCTGCTGACCGTCGAGCCCCGCCGCGGCCGCGTCTACTGGAGCAAGCTGGCGGCGGCCGGGCTGGCCGTGGTGCCCGGCATCGCGGCGGCCTGCGCGCTGCTGGGGTTCGGCATGTACTGGGCGCACGCGCGGGCCGGGGTGCTCGGCGGTCCGCCGTCGGACCTGGTGGAGGCGCTGACGTGGAGCGGCGTACGCGTGATCGCCCTCGCGGTGTTCGCCGCGGTCGGCGGCGCGGCGCTCGGGGTGCTCGTGCGGCGCTGGTGGGTGGCGGTCGGGCTCGCGGCGGTGTGGTTCGTGGCCGAGGAGCAGGTGGCGCTGAGCGCGTCGTCCGCCGTCCGGGACTGGCTGCCGTTCACCAACGCGGACTCGTGGGTCCGCGGCACGCGGACCGTGCTCGCCGGCGACGGGGTCCTGGCGGCCCCGTACGTGCACAGCGGTCTCCTGCTGCTCGGCATCACGGTGGCGCTGGCCGTGCTCGGCTCGGTGGTGTTCCGGCACCGCGACGTACGCTGAGCGCGGCGGACCGGTTCCTCGGGAGGCCCGGGATCCTGCGGGCCGGACGACCTCGTGTCTCGGATCGTGGGACCTTTGGCCCGCTGAGTGACACCGGCGACTTTTCGGCGTAACGTGCGTGACGTGCAGACGATCATTCTTGTAGTACTTCCTGAGCGCGCGGCCTAAGCCCCAGCACAGGCATCGTCCGCGCGCTCACCCTGGCAGTCCTTTCACCAAAGGACCCGGGGTTTTTTTGTTGTCACGAACGCTCGCTTTCGCCCCACGACGGGGCGCGACGGCAGGAGAACCGCATGACCGGCACACCGACACCCGCACAGATCGCCGCGCGCGCCGAGGCGCGTGACCAGGTGCGCACCGAGCTTCGGTCCCGCGTAGGCGGCAAGACCGAGCTCGAGAACGCCGCACCGCGCGTCGGGCCGGAGGAGGTGACGGGCGCGCAGTCGATCGTCCGCTCGCTCGAGGAGGTCGGGGCGGAGGTCGTCTTCGGCATTCCCGGCGGCGCGATCCTGCCCACCTACGACCCGCTGATGGACTCCGCGAAGCTCCGGCACATCCTCGTGCGGCACGAGCAGGGCGGTGGCCACGCGGCCTCGGGCTACGCCCACGCGACGGGCCGGGTCGGCGTCACCATGGCGACGTCGGGCCCCGGCGCCACCAACCTGGTGACGCCCATCGCGGACGCCAACATGGACTCGATCCCGCTCGTGGCGATCACCGGCCAGGTGGGCGCCTCCGCGATCGGGACCGACGCGTTCCAGGAGGCGGACATCGTCGGCATCACGATGCCGATCACCAAGCACTCGTACCTGGTCACGGACCCGGCCGAGATCCCGCGCACCATCGCGGAGGCGTTCCACATCGCCTCCACCGGGCGCCCGGGGCCGGTGCTCGTGGACATCGCGAAGTCGGCGATGCAGTCGCGCACCACGTTCTCGTGGCCGCAGGAGCTGAACCTGCCCGGCTACCACCCCGTGACCAAGCCGCACTCGAAGCAGATCCGCGAGGCCGCGAAGCTGTTGGCCACGGCCCGCCGGCCGGTCCTGTACGTCGGCGGCGGCGTGATCCGCGCCGGCGCCTCGGACCTCCTGCGCCAGCTCGTGGACCTGTCCGGCGCGCCCGTGGTGACCACGCTGATGGCCCGCGGCGCAGTGCCGGACAGCCACCCGCAGCACCTGGGCATGCCCGGCATGCACGGCACGGTGCCCGCCGTGGCCGCGCTGCAGAAGGCGGACCTCGTGTTCGCGCTCGGCGCCCGCTTCGACGACCGCGTGACCGGCAAGCTGTCGAGCTTCGCCCCGCTGGCCGCCATCATCCACGCGGACATCGACCCCGCCGAGATCGGCAAGAACCGCGAGGCGGACGTCCCGATCGTGGGTGACCTCCGCGAGGTGATCGGCGACCTGCTGCCCGAGCTGGCCAAGGAGCACGAGACCCACGGCAAGCCCGACGTCGAGGGCTGGTGGCGTCAGCTCGACGAGTGGCGCCGTACCTACCCCCGCGGCTACTCCCAGCCGGAGGACGGCCACCTGTCACCGCAGCACGTGATCCAGCGCCTGGGCGAGCTGACCGGGCCGGACGCGATCTACGTCGCGGGCGTGGGGCAGCACCAGATGTGGGCCGCGCAGTTCATCAGCTACGAGCGGCCCAACACCTGGATCAACTCCGGCGGCCTCGGGACCATGGGCTACTCCATCCCGGCCGCGATGGGCGCCAAGGTCGGCGAGCCGGACCGGACCGTGTGGGCCGTGGACGGCGACGGCTGCTTCCAGATGACCAACCAGGAGCTGGCCACCTGCACGATCAACGACATCCCCATCAAGGTGGCGCTGATCAACAACAGCTCGCTGGGCATGGTGCGGCAGTGGCAGACGCTCTTCTACGAGTCGCGCTACTCCAACACCGACCTGCACACCGGCCACGGCACCATGCGCGTGCCCGACTTCGTCAAGCTCGCCGACGCGTACGGCTGCGAGGGCATCCGCGTGGAGCGGGCCTCCGACGTCGACGCCGCGATCAAGCGGGCCAACGAGATCGACGACCGGCCCGTGGTCGTGGACTTCACCGTCTCGCGTGACGCGATGGTGTGGCCCATGGTCGCCGCCGGCGTGAGCAACGACGACATCCAGTACGCACGCGGCATCTCGCCGGCGTGGGACCGAGAAGACTGAGCGAGGACCGTCCCCATGTCGAGGCACACCCTGTCCGTGCTCGTGGAGAACAAGCCCGGCGTGCTCACGCGCGTCGCCGGCCTGTTCGCCCGTCGCGCGTTCAACATCCACTCCCTGGCCGTCGGCCCCACGGAGCACGAGGAGATCTCGCGCATCACCGTGGTGGTCGACGTCGAGGAACACCCCCTGGAACAGGTCACGAAGCAGCTCAACAAGCTCATCCACGTGATCAAGATCGTCGAGCTCGAACCCGAGTCGTCAGTGCACCGCGAGCTGCTGCTCGTCAAGGTGCGGGCCGACGCCGCCACCCGAACCGGGGTGCTGGAAGTCGTCGAGATGTTCCGGGCGCGCGTGGTCGACGTCGTGCCGGACTCCGTGGTCATCGAGGCCACCGGACCGGCCGCGAAGCTCGACTCGCTCCTCGCGGCGCTGGAACCGTACGGCGTCCGTGAGATCGTCAAGTCCGGCACACTGGCCATCGGCCGGGGCGCCCGGTCCATCACCGACCGCGCGTTCGAGCGCGCGGTGCGATCCGCCTGAGACCAGACTGACGTGGAGGGTGGGGACCGAGGAACGAGGTTCCCACCCGAGACGGAACGCCGGTCTCGGGCGGCGACAAACCCCGCCTGATCTTCTTTCACACCGATATACCCAACTGAGGAGCAAGAACCGTGGCTGAGCTGTTCTACGACGACGACGCTGACCTGTCGATCATCCAGCAGAAGAAGGTTGCTGTGGTCGGCTACGGCAGCCAGGGCCACGCGCACGCCCTGAACCTGCGTGACTCCGGGGTGCAGGTGACCGTCGGCCTGCGCGAGGGCTCCGCCTCCCGGGCCAAGGCCGAGAACGAGGGCCTCGCCGTCGCGACCGTGCCGGACGCCGTGCGCGACGCCGACGTGGTCGTGATCCTCGCCCCCGACCAGGTGCAGCGGCACCTGTACGCCGAGGACATCGCGCCGAACCTCAAGGAGGGCGCCGCGCTCGTCTTCGGGCACGGCTTCAACATCCGTTACGGGTACATCAAGCCCGAGGCCGGCCACGACGTGCTCATGGTCGCCCCCAAGGGCCCGGGCCACATCGTGCGCCGCGAGTTCGCCGACGGCCGCGGCGTGCCCGTGATCGTCGCCGTGGAGCAGGACGCGTCCGGCTCCGCCTGGGGCCTGGCCCTCTCGTACGCCAAGGGCATCGGCGGCCTGCGCGCCGGCGGTATCAAGACGACGTTCACCGAGGAGACCGAGACCGACCTGTTCGGCGAGCAGGCCGTGCTGTGCGGCGGCGCCTCGCAGCTGGTCCAGTACGGGTTCGAGACGCTGACCGAGGCCGGCTACCAGCCGGAGGTCGCGTACTTCGAGGTGCTGCACGAGCTCAAGCTGATCGTCGACCTGATGGTCGAGGGCGGCATCGCCAAGCAGCGCTGGTCCGTCTCGGACACCGCCGAGTACGGCGACTACGTCTCCGGCCCGCGCGTCATCGACCCGCGCGTCAAGGAGAACATGAAGGCTGTTCTCTCCGACATCCAGGACGGCACCTTCGCCGCCCGCTTCATCGCGGACCAGGACGCGGGCGCCCCCGAGTTCAAGGAGCTGCGCGCCAAGGGCGAGCAGCACCCGATCGAGGCCACCGGCCGCGAGCTGCGCAAGATGTTCTCGTGGATCAAGCCGGCCGACTCGGACTACGTCGAGGGAAGCGCGGCGCGCTGACCACACCCCGCTGAGTGCTGAACCCTCGCCTCGACCGACCCGTTCGGCGAGGCGAGGGTCCGGCAACGGGCGGGGCAGGCCACCTTCTGGGGATGGTCCGGTGGTGGCAGGATGTCCCCGTGACCCACGACGTGAACCCGCAGGCCGCGGACGACGACGAGCCGACCTTCGACCCCTCGACCTTCGACCCCGAGCTGGTGCCCGTGGAGGACGAGGAGCTCGCCGCCGAGGTCCTCGACTTCTGGGCGGCCACCCGGCAGTACGCGGGGATGGCCAAGGCGAGCATCGTCGTCGGCCACACGGTGAGCGAGACCGTGCCGCCGCAGGCCTGGTCGTTCGGCGACGAGCCGGAGCTCGCGCAGACGCTCCTCGCGGCGGTCCTGGCGGGGGACAAGACGGCGACGTCGTCCGCCCTGTGGGACTACGACGACGAGGGCGTGCCGCTGCCCGTTGTCGGCGAGCTGTCGATCCTGCTGGACGGCGAGCGCCACCCGCGCGCGCTGATCCGCACCACGAGTGTGGAGACCACCACGTTCGACGAGGTCGACGACGACTTCGCGGCCGCGGAGGGCGAGGACGACCGCACGCTGGAGTCGTGGCGCGCGGGGCACGAGGCGTACTTCCGCCGGACTCTGGGCGAGGGGCGCGAGTTCGCGACGGACATGCCGATCGTGTGCGAGCGGTTCGAGCTCCTGTACCCGAAGCCCTGAGCGGCGCGGGGGCCTGAGCGAGGCCGGCCCACGGCCCGGCGCGTGCTCCGGCGCGCGGGGCGCGGGGCGCGGGCCGGAGGTCAGGCGTCCACGGCCAGACGGCGGTCGATGCCGGTCCCGCGCTCCGGGTCGCTCCCGCGCACGTGGATCTCGGTGCTGGTCACCGTGGCGCGGTAGAGGCGCAGCTCGGCGTCGCCGCTGAGCTCGTCGACGCCGTAGGCCCGTACGCCGCTGCGCACCGACGAGAAGGCGGCGGTCACGGCGGCGGGGAGCTCGGCGTCGGGCACCTGGGCCGCCGTGGCGCCGAGGTAGACGGCGGCCGTGTCGGGGCCCGGGTCGGCCTGGGAGTTGTAGATGACGATCTCGACCCGGGGCCGCGCGGCGACGTTGCGCGAGTGCTGCGCGTCGGGCGACGAGATCCAGTAGAAGTCGCGGTAGGCGGCGTGGTTGTAGAAGACGGGCGAGACGCGCGGTGTGCCGTCCGGCTGGGCCGTGCCGAGGACCATGAAGTGGTTGTCGTCGATGACGCGGTGCGCGATGTCGATGGGCTCCATGGCCGGTGGACGGCCTGCGGGCGGGAAAGTCATCGCGAGCGACCTCGTCGTCGGCGTCGCCCAGGTGTCAGTGGCTCGTCCTACGGTGTGGGCACAGGTCCTGACGAGAGGTGAAGGCGATGGCGCTGCGCTGGTACTCGACCGTGGTGGAGTCCACGGACCACAAGAAGCTGGCCCGCTGGTGGGCCGAGGCCCTGGGCTGGGAGGTCATCTTCGAGCTCGACTCCGAGGCGGTCCTCGTGCCGCCGTGGGCGCTCGAGCTCTCCGACAAGCTCGACTTCCACCAGGTGCCGCCGGGCATGGTGTTCGTCCCCGTCGAGCACCGGAAGACGAGCAAGAACCGTCTGCACTGGGACTTCGCGCCGCACACGAGCGACGACCGGGACGCCGAGATCGCGCGGCTCGTCGGGCTCGGCGCGACGGTGATCGACGTCGGGCAGCCCGCGGACGCGACCTGGACCGTGCTGGCGGACCCGGACGGCAACGAGTTCTGCGTGCTGTCGGCGCGGGACCGGTAGCCCGGGGCGTGCCGGGGCCGGCCGATGAGTTCCCGTCCGCGGGGTCGTCCACCGAGGTATGAAGACGAAGAATCTCGCGGAACTCTACGACCTCCCGACCCTGGACTGGGCGCCGGTCGCGGCCGACCTGGTCGGGCTCACGCAGGCGCCGGGTACGGGCGGACCGGACCGGCACTCGCACTGGCTCACCACCGTCAACGCGGACGGCAGCCCGCACGTCACCGGTATCGGCGCCATCTGGTTCGACGACGCCTTCTGGGTGGTGTCGGGCCGTTCGGCGCTCAAGGCCCGGAACCTGGAGCGCGAGCCGCGGTGCACCATCGCGGTGGCGACCGCCGACTACGACACGGTGGTCGACGGCACGGCCGAGCTGGTCACGGACCCCGACGCCGTGGCGAGGGTCTCCCGGCAGCTCAACGACGGCGGCTGGCCGTGCGAGCCGGACGCGTCCGGCGCGGCGCTCACCGCCCCGTACAGCGCACCGTCGGCCGGGCCCGCGCCCTGGCACGTGTACCGGGTGACGCCCACCCGGGCGACCGCGCTCTACGTGCGGGAGCAGGGCGGGGCGACGACCTGGACGTTCGACTGAACGAAGTTCCAACAAGTCGTCCATTGGATGAGACCCGCGTCTCAGCCCGGTGGTCGCACGCGTAGGCTCCGGACATGGCACAGGTGGGTACGACAGACGGCATCAACCTCGCGGTGGTCGCGGGTGACGGCATCGGTACCGAGGTCGTGGAGCAAGGTCTCTCCGTCCTCGAGGCGGCACTGGCGCCGTCGGGTACCAAGCTCTCCACCACCGAGTTCGATCTCGGTGCGCGGCGCTGGCACGCGACGGGCGAGACCCTCACCGACGAGGACCTCGAGCGGATCAAGGGGCAGGACGCGATCCTGCTGGGCGCGATCGGCGACCCGTCGGTCCCGAGCGGCGTGCTGGAGCGCGGGCTGCTGCTCAAGCTCCGCTTCGCGCTGGACCACTACGTGAACCTGCGCCCGACCAAGCTCTACGAGGGTGTCTCCAGCCCGCTCGCCGACCCGGGCGAGATCGACTTCGTCGTGGTCCGCGAGGGCACCGAGGGTCCGTACGTCGGCAACGGCGGCGCGCTGCGTGTCGGCACGCCGCACGAGATCGCCACCGAGGTCAGCGTCAACACCGCGTTCGGCGTCGAGCGCGTGGTCCGGGACGCGTTCGCGCGCGCCGCCGCCCGCCCGCGCAAGCACCTCACGCTGGTGCACAAGCACAACGTGCTGGTGCACGCCGGCCACCTGTGGCGCCGTACGGTCGAGGCGGTGAACGCGGAGTTCCCCGACGTCACCACCGACTACGCGCACGTGGACGCCGCGACCATCTACCTCACCACGAACCCGAGCCGGTTCGACGTGATCGTCACGGACAACCTCTTCGGCGACATCCTCACCGACCAGGCCGCCGCGATCTCGGGCGGCATCGGGCTGGCCGCCTCGGCCAACATCAACCCGGACCGCACCGCGCCGTCGATGTTCGAGCCGGTGCACGGCTCCGCGCCCGACATCGCCGGCCAGGGCAAGGCCGACCCCACCGCGACGATCCTGTCCGTCGCCCTGCTGCTCGACCACCTGGGTTTCGCGGCCGAGTCCGCGCGCGTCCAGGACGCCGTCGCCGCCGACCTCGCGTCGCGCGGTGACGTAGTACGCACGACCGACCAGGTAGGCCGCGACATCGCGGCCCGCGTGATCGGGTAGCACGCCTCACGAAGGCGGCGCCCGGGTCTCGCAGACCGATCCCGGGCGCCGCTCTCGTATGTCGGGAGCCGTCCGGGCAGACGTCCGGCTCGGATCGCTCCGCCGCCTTGCCGGGCGTGGAAGACTGACAGCAGCATTCCGGTGAAAGGCATCGACATGACAACTACGACGGACCCCATCCTCCCGACCAGGCTCGAAGACCTGGTGGCACTCTTCGACGTGCGGCCCACCGACGCGCCGACGCCGGACGAGGAGCGCATCGAGGCGCTCCGCGCCCCGAAGTTCGGGACCAAGTTCTCCGACCACATGGCACGCGTCTCCTGGAGCAGTGCCGACGGCTGGAAGGACCGGCGGATCGAGCAGTACGGCCCGCTCCAGCTCGACCCCGCCACGGCGGTGCTGCACTACGCGCAGGAGATCTTCGAGGGCCTCAAGGCCTACAAGCATGCCGACGGCTCGGTCTGGACGTTCCGCCCCGACCAGAACGCCGCGCGCTTCGCCCGCTCGGCGCACCGCCTCGCCCTGCCCGCCCTGAGCGTCGACGACTTCATCGGGTCGCTGGCCGCGCTGGTCCGCACCGACATCGACTGGGTGCCGGACGGCGAGGACTCGTCCCTCTACCTGCGGCCCTTCATGTACGCGTCGGAGGCGTTCCTGGGCGTGCGCCCGGCGCTCGAGGTCGAGTACCTGGTGATCGCCTCGCCGGTGGGCCCGTACTTCGCGGGCGGCGTGCGGCCCGTGTCGATCTACGTGTCCCAGGAGTACCACCGGGCCGGCCCGCCCGGAGGCACCGGCGACGCGAAGTTCGGCGGCAACTACGCCGCCAGCCTGCTGCCGCAGCTCGAGGCGCAGAAGGAGGGCTTCGACCAGGTGTGCTTCCTGGACGCCGCCACCAACACCTACCTCGAAGAGCTCGGCGGCATGAACGTCTTCCTCGTGATGAACGACGGCACGCTGCACACCCCCGAGCTCGGCTCGATCCTGGAGGGGATCACGCGCAGCTCGGTGCTCCAGCTCGCCGCCGACCGCGGCTACGACGTGGTGGAGCGGCGCATCCCGCTCGCCGAGGTCGTGGCCGGGCTCGAGTCCGGAGCGGTCAAGGAGTTCTTCGCCTGCGGCACCGCCGCCGTCGTCACGCCCGTGGGGCGCCTCGCGGGCTCGACGTTCGACCACGAGGTCAACGGGGGTGAGCCGGGCGAGCTCACGATGTCGATCCGCCAGGAGCTCACCGACATCCAGTACGGCCGCGCCGAGGACCGGCACGGCTGGATGCGCCGGCTGGCCTGACCACCGTCGACGCGGTCGGTCAGCCCCAGAGGCGGCCGATCGCGTCCCTGGCCACCAGGAACCCCACGATGCCGACCACCCAGGCGGTGGTGCTCGCGGCGTTCCTGGTGAGCCAGCCGTCGAGCCGCCGCAGCGGACGCTCCACGAGCCGCGCGGCGAACAGGCGGGCCGCCGTGAGCACCAGCGCGGGTGCGATCATCACCAGGCAGTAGCCCAGGATCCACAGCCCCGACACCGGCCAGTCCGGGCCCTGCGTGCCGATCAGGCCGAGCGCCGCCAGGTAGGGCAGCATCGTCGCGACCTCGACCAGCCCGGCCCCGACCGCCAGCCCGGCCAGCGCCGTACGGCTGCCCGACTCGCTGCCGAGCGCCCGCTCCCGCCAGCGGTTCAGCTTCCCCGGGCGGGGCATCGGGGCGTCCGTCGCCGGGGTCCCGCCCGGTGCCGCCCGGCCCGGCGCGCTCGCGCCCGGTGCTGCATCGGCGGTCACGGCCTCCGCGGCCTTGCGCTCCTTGGACGGCTCCAGCTTGAAGCTCCACGCGAACAGCCCGATGCCGACCAGGAGCTGCGCGACGAGGAACGGACGCGCGCCGGACAGGGAGGACAGCGTGTCGCCCAGCGCCCCGGCCCCGAGCAGGATCGCCAGCCCGACCAGGGCGTAGAAGCCGGCGATCGACCCGAGGTAGACGACCATCCGGCCCAGCCGCACCCGGCCGGGAGCCATGAGCAGCCACACGGGGATCAGCAGGGTGCCGAAGCTCGTCGAGTCGATGAGCGCGAGCACGGCCAGCGCGCCGATCAGCGCGGCACCCGTGAGCTCGCCGGAGATGAGGTCCATGCCGACCAGCCTCATGCCTGCCGTGCGCGAGCACATCCGCCGAACCGCCGAGACCCGATACATCCTTCGGATGACCCGTCGCGCGCGGCATCGTGCTGAGATGGACGCATGTCCCGCCTGTCCGAGCTGATCGCACCCGTCGTCAAGGTCGTCACGGCCGAGGACCGGCGCGGCGACATGATCACGGCGGCGGGAATCCTCGTGACTGCGCTGGCGCTCGACGCGCTCGGTCTGATCCGGACGTCCTGGAGCGGCCTGCCGGACGTACCGTCGTGGTGGTTCGCGATCCCGGCCGCCATCGGTTGCACCGCGCTGATCTGGCGCCGGGTCCGCCCGCTGGCGGTGCTCGGCGTCGCCACCGTCGCCTTCGTCGTCGACGTGGTGCTCGGCGGCAGCGTCGGCCTCATCGTCGTCCTCTGGGAGGCGCTGTACGCCGTCCACCTGCACGGCAGCCGGGTCGCCCGGCACGTCAGCATCGTCGGGGTCGCGCTGCTGACCGCAGCCCTGATGATCGCCATCGCCGTCGTCACCGGGCAGCTCCGGCCCACGGTCCTCGTCGGGCTGCAGGCGGTCACCCTCCTGGTCATGCCCATGTGGTGGGGCACCAACGTGCGGCAGGGCCGCGAGCTCACCGCCGCCGCGCACGAACGGGAACGCCTCGAACGCGAGCGCGGCACCGTGCTCCTGCGCCTCGCCGAGTCGGCGCGGCACGACGCCGTCCGCGCCGAGCGCACCACCGTCGCCCGCGACCTGCACGACGTCGTCGCCTCGCATCTCTCCGCCATCGCCATCACCTCCGGCGCGGCGCTCGCGGGGGCCGACGACCCCGAGCGCGACCGCGCCGCACTGCGCAGCATCCGGGCGGAGAGCCTGGCCTCGCTGCAGGACATGCAGGCGATGATCCGGGTGCTGCGGACCGACACGGAGCCCGGCGGTGCGCGGCCGGAAGGCGCCGGGCCGGGCGACGCCGGGCAGGGTGGCACCGGGCGGGACGACGCCGTGCGGCAGATCGCCGGTCAGAACCGGGACACGAACGGCGCGGGCGGCACAGGGAGCGGAGCCGACCTCGTGGCGGCGTCGCGCGCCGCCCAGCTGGCCCCGGTGATCGAGCAGGCGCGGCTCGCCGGCCTGGACCTGGGCGTGTCCGACCCCGACGGCGTCCTGACGGGCGCGACGCCCCTGCCCGCCGCGGTGGACCACGCGGTGTACCGGGTGGTCCGGGAGGCGCTGACGAACGTCCACAAGCACGGCGGCGCCCGGGCCGACCTGAGCTTCGCCGCCGGCGGGCCGCTCGAGATCGAGGTGCACGACGCGGGGGCGGTGCACGCCCGGACGGCCCGTCCACGGGCGGACGTCGGCGAAGGCACCGGGATCGGACTGGTCTCGATGCGGGAGCGTGTCGAGTCCCTCGGTGGGTCGTTCTGGGCGGGGCCGGGGGACGCCGGTACGCCGTCGGCTCACCGCCGGTCCGGGCCGACGACGGCGGGGTGGCTGGTCCGCGCCGTCCTGCCCCTGCCCGACCGGGCCGGCGCGGGCTCGGTCTCGCCGCAGCGTCCCGCGCCGGGCGTCACCGCATGATCCGCGTCCTGCTCGCCGACGACCACGCGGCGATCCGCGCGGGCCTGCGCATGCTGCTCGCGAACGCCGGAGACATCGAGGTGGTCGGCGAGGCCGGCGACGGTGCGGCCGCCGTGACCAATGCCCGCGCCCTGCGACCCGACGTGGTGCTGATGGACGTTCGCATGCCCGGCACCGACGGCGTGACCGCGACCCGGCAGATCGTCGACGAGGGGCTGTCCGAGGTCCTCGTGCTCACGACCTTCGACCTCGACGAGTACGTGTTCGGGGCGCTGCGCGCCGGGGCGGCCGGCTTCCTCCTCAAGACCGCGGAGGCGTCCGCCCTGGTCGACGCGGTGCGGCACGTCGCGGCCGGCGACGGCGTGGTGGCGCCGGAGGTGACCCGGCGGCTCATCGCCGAGCTGTCCGCGCCGGCCCGCAACGGCGTCGGCCACCGGGGCGGGTCCGGGGCGGCGGCCCTGCCCGCCGACCTGACGCCGCGGGAGCGCGACGTCCTCGCGGGCCTGGGCTCCGGCCTGTCGAACGCGGAGCTCGCCGCCGAGCTGACCATCAGCGAGGCCACCGCCAAGACCCACGTGTCGCGCGTGCTCGCCAAGCTCGGCGTGACGTCCCGCGTCCAGGCGGCGATCGCGGCCCGCGACGCGGGGCTGGCGTGACCCGAGCCTCTGCTGAGTGCTGGGTCGTCGGGCCAGGCCTCCCAGGCCCAACGACCCAGCAGTCAGCGCGTGGATCAGGTGCGCCGCACCACCGTGCGGCTCAGGGTCCCCGTGAGCAGGGAGTACACGGCGGAGCCGATGATGACCCAGACGATCGCGGCGAGGACCGCCGGCACGAGGTCGGCCTGGCCGGCGAACGGCACCATGGCGAGGATCACCGTGGCGAGCGCGACCACCCAGCCGAAGAACGCCCGGGGGCGCGGTGTGCTCAGGACCAGCAGGTAGAGCACGATCGCGGCCAGGAGCGCGAAGAGCGCCCCCGCCACGACCCACGCCATGAGGTCGGAGCCCGTGCTGAGCAGGTCGGCCTGCGGCTGGATCTCTAGGTTCAGCACCTCTTCGAGGATGAAGCTCGCGGCGAGCCCGATGAGGGCGGCCACCAGCATCGTGGCCAGGGCGCCTGCCCAGTACCGGCCGACCTCCAGGCCGAGGCGCGGGTTCTCGGTGCCCGTCGTGACGGGCTGGGCCCGCGCGTCGGCGGGCGGCTGGCCCACGGGCTGCGTCGGCACCCCGGGCGTCTGGGCCGGCGGCGGGTAGGCCGGCGGCGGCTGCTCGCCGTAGTCGGGGTCGTAGGGGCGGTTCGGGTCGCTCATCGCGTTACCTCCCGGTTTGTGTAGCCCTATCTCCACTAGACCACGGATCGGTCGAGACCGCACGGCGCACGTGTCAGGCCCTCAGGTCACCGGGGTGACCTGAGGGCCTGACAGAGCACGGGTCAGCGCACCCCCTGCAGATCCAGGACCAGGCCCTTGACCGCCGACGCCGGCACCTGGCCCGCGTCGGCCTCCACCCAGTGGGACACCGCCTCGGGGATCCGCGTGTCCGAGCACAGGACCAGCGGGGTGTCCTCGGCCGAGTCGGGCAGCCGGCCGTGCGTGCCGCGCACGTACGAGGCGTCCAGCGGCGTGGTGCCCATCGCGTACCGCAGGCCCAGCTTCTTCCGCACGAGGTTCAGGCCCGCCTTGGCCTTGGCCAGCGGGTCGGCCGGGTCGAAGAACAGCTCGGCGGGGTCGTAGCCGGGCTTGCGGTGGATGTCGACGCCGCGTGCGTACTCGGGCGCGCGGTCGTCGTCGAGCCAGAAGTAGTAGGTGAACCAGGCGCCCGGTTCCGCCACGACCACCAGCTCGCCCGCCCGCTCGTGGTCCAGGCCGTACTTGGCCTGCGCCTCGCGGTCGAGCACCTCGTCGACGCCGGGTACCTCGCGCAGCAGGGCCGCGACCCGGGCCAGGTCGGCGGGGTCGTCCACGTAGACGTGCGCCACCTGGTGGTCCGCGACGGCGAACGCGCGCGACGTCCACGGGTCGAGCTGCTCCCGGCCGTCCTGCACGTAGACCTCCAGGAGGCCCTCGCGGCGCAGCACCCGGTTGATGTCCACCGGCCGGTTGGCCGGGGAGATGCCGTACTCCGACACGGCGACGACGGTGACGCCGGCGGCCTCGGCGTCGTCCAGCAGGGGCGCGAGGGCCGCGTCCAGCTCGGCCGCGGCGCGGTCCGCCTCGGGCGAGCGCGGGCCGAACCGCTGCAGGTCGTAGTCGAGGTGCGGCAGGTACGCCGTCGTCAGGTGGGACGACCTGGTGCGCAGGAGGTGCCGGGTCACGTCGACGATCCACCGCGTCGAGGCGATCGATGCCGTGGGGCCCCAGTACTGGAACAGCGGGAAGTCCCCGAACCGGCCCACGAGCTCGTCGTGCAGCGCCGCGGGCCGCACGTACCCGTCGGCGGACTTGCGGCCGTCGGCGTGGTAGATCGGGCGCGGGGTGACCGTGACGTCCGTGGACATGCCCATCGCGTACCACCAGCACACGTTGTCGGCGCGGTAGCCCGGGTCGTGCCGGCGGCCCGCCTCCCACAGCTTCTCGCCGTCCACCAGCTTGTTGTGCTGCCGCCACAGGTACACGTCGCCCAGCTCGCGGAAGTACCAGCCGTTGCCGACGATCCCGTGCTGCGCCGGCATCAGCCCCGTGAGCATCGTCGACTGCACGCTGCAGGTCACGGCGGGCAGCACGGTGGCCAGCTCGGACTGCCAGCCGGACGTCGCGAGCCGGCTCAGCCGTGGCATGTGGGACAGGGCGCGGGCGGTCAGACCGACGACGTCGAGCAGCAGGACGGGCTTCATGCGTCCACTCCTTCGGTAGCTGTAGCGGCGGCGACGGGCGCCGTGAGCAGGTGCTTGCCGGCCCAGCGCAGCTCGGCCGCGATCCCGGCGACGAGCTCGTCCGCGCCGTCGGGCAGGGTGTCGGGCGGCAGCACCGACCAGGTGTACGTCTCGACGTCGAGGTGCGCGTCGGCGCCGTGCGGCGCCTCGCGCACCGCGGCGACGGCGTCGCGCAGCACGTCGGTGGTCGCGACCAGCGGCGCCGCGGGCTCGTGGTGCAGCGGCACGTGGAAGTGCACCCGCCACGGCCCGTCGCCCGGCAGGCCGGGCCGCCGCTGCTCGTTCCCGAGCGCCACGGGCAGGTCGTCGGAGGCCAGCACGTCGCCGGCCGCCGTGAGCTCGCGCACCTGGTGCAGGTAGCGCTGCTCCACGAACCGCCCGACGGCGTCCCGCGCACCGGGCGCGGACGGGTCGGCGACCTCCAGGGCGGCAGAGGCCTGCACCTTGACCACGCGAAGGCCCGCGTCCGTGATGCGGCGGACGGCGCCGGCCGGGTCCGCGAACGAGACCGCCAGGTGGCAGGTGTCCAGGCAGACACCGACGTGCTCGGGGTCGATGCGCCGGTCGTCCGGGTACTCGGGGCCGGTGCGCGGGGCGAGCCACGCGACGACGTCCTCCACCGTGTCGAGCACGCACCCCGGCTCCGGCTCGACGGCGACCCGCACCGTGCGGCCGGTGCGCCGAGCGAGCTCGCGCAGCTCGGCCGACAGCGTGGCGAAGGCCCGGGTGGCCTCGTCGTCGTCGGCGCGCGTCCAGGGCGCGCGCCAGGCCAGCGGCAGGGTCGAGATCGAGCCGTCGGTGCCCTCGGGCAGCAGGTCGGCCAGCACCCGGGCGCAGGCGAGCACGTAGTCCAGCCGGGCTCGTTCCGCCCACGTGGGGGAGTACACCGCGAGCTTGACCACCTCGCGGTGGAACCCGCCGTAGGGGAAGGCGTTGAGGGTGTGCACCTGGAGCCGGTGCTCGGCGAGCGCCGCGCGCAAGCGGTCGCGGTCCGCCGGGGACGTGTCCAGGCGGTGCGCGAGCTCGGCGGGCAGCCACAGGCCCACGCCGAGCGTGTCGAGGCCCGCGGCTTCGCGCACCGGTCCGGCGTACCGGGCGAGCTGGTCGATCACGCCGTCGAGGTCCTCGGCGGGGTGCACGTTGGTGCAGTAGGAGAGCAGCATCTGGGTGTCCCTTCAGGCCCGCGCGCCGCGCAGCACGGACGATCCCTCGAACTCGACGCCGGGCGTCGGCGGCTCGCCCGCGCTGAACCCGGGGACCGGGTCGAGCACGAGGTTGCCCGACTGCTCGTAGAAGGCGACCGGGTTGCGCCACAGCACCTGGTCGACGTCGTCCTCCGAGAAGCCGGCGGCCAGCATCGCCTCGCCGGTCCGGACGGTCTTGAGCGGGTCGGATCGCCCCCAGTCCGCGGCGGAGTTCACGATCATCCGCTCGGTCCCGTACTCCTGCAGCAGCGCGACCATGCGGTGCTCGTCCATCTTGGTGTCGGGGTAGATCGAGAACCCGGCCCACGCTCCGGCGTCGCGCACGAGGGCGACGTTGGTCTCGTTGAGGTGGTCCACCAGCACCCGCTCCGGCGCCAGCCCGGACTCGCGCACGACGTCGAGCGTGCGGCGCGTGCCGGCGAGCTTGTCGCGGTGCGGCGTGTGCACCAGGACGGGCAGCCCGGCCTCCTCGGCCATCCCGAGCTGGGCGGCGAACACCTCGTCCTCCTCGGGCGTCATCGAGTCGTAGCCCACCTCGCCCACGGCCACGACGCCGTCCTTGAGCAGGTAGCGGGGGATCTCGGCGAGCACCTCGCGGCAGCGGGGGTCGTTCGCCTCCTTGGGGTTGAGGGCGATCGTCGCGTGGTGCCGCACGCCGAACTGGGCGGCCCGGAACCTCTCCCAGCCCAGCAGGGAGTCGAAGTAGTCGGTGAACGAGCCCACGCTGGTGCGGGGCTGACCCAGCCAGAACGCGGGTTCGACGACGGCGCGCACGCCCGCGGCGTACAGGGCCTCGTAGTCGTCGGTGGTGCGGCTCGTCATGTGGATGTGCGGGTCGAGGATGCGCAACGTCACTCCTTCGTGCTGCTGAGCCGGTCGTTCGTGGGCTGGTCGTTCGTGAGGTTGTTCGTGAGCCGGTCCAGGTCCGCCGGGACGGACCGTCCGGCCGCCCGGCGTTCCGCGGCGAAGTCGCGGGCCATGCGGCCCAGCTCGTCGTCGGCACGGCGGTCCAGGTCGCTCGCGGCCGTCAGGCTCACGCCCTGGAAGACGAGCTTGAGGATCGCGTGCCGCCACGTGTGCTGGTCCAGGTGCCGTGCCCCGAACGGGCCGACGGCGGCCGCGACCAGGCTGGGGTCGTTGGCCCGCAGGGCGTCGGCGGCGAGCTCGAGGCCTGCCGTGACGAGCGCGGTGGGCTCGCCGACCGGGCCCAGGTCGCCTCGTTCCGTCAGCGCGTCGAACCCCCGCAGCACGCCGCGCCGCTCGGCGCCGTCGCCCTGCCGGTACAGGAGCAGCAGGCGGTCCGCGCAGTCCTTGTCCGCGTCCGCGCCCACGCAGGTACCCACGCCCATGCCTACGCCCACGGCGTCGGCCAGCGCGACGACGAGGGCGGCGCGCGCGGCGTCGTCCACCGTCCCGTGCACGACGCCGCCCGGGTCGGTGTCCGGACGCAGCGGGGCACGCCCCACCCTGCGGGCCGCGAACGCGAACGCGCGGGTCACGCTGTCGGGATCACGCGCAACCCCGGCGAGCGCCTCGTCGAGCCAGACGGCGCCGGGTGTCCCGGCAGGTATACCCGTGGTGACAGTGTTCATGACAGGGCCCCTTCGCTGCTGGTCGTGGCGGTGCGAGCTCGGGCGCGGGCGCCGGTGACGTCCGCCCACGCCCGCATGAGGGCGGCCCGGCTGTCCCGGGCGAGCCGAGGCGCGTCGTGGGAGTGGCGGGGCAGCTCGACGGCGGCGACCCCCGTGTAGCCGATGTCGGCGAGCGTCGCGAGCACGAGCGGCAGGTCGAGGTCGCCCTGGCCGAACGGGCGGTGCTCGTGGTGCGTGCCCGGCATGTCGTCGAGCTGCACGTTGCTGAGGTACGGCGCCGCGGCGCGCAGCGCGCCCTCGACGCCGTCCGGCTCGACCACCAGGCAGTGCCCGACGTCGACGGTGATCCCCAGCTCGGGCGGCGTACCCAGGTCCGCCAGGAGCCGCAGCGCGTCGCCGACCGTCTCGACGAGCATCCCCGGCTCGGGTTCGAGCGAGAGGTGCACGCCGCGCTCCCCGGCGTACTCGACCAGGGCGCCGACGCGCTCGTGGAGGCGGGCCCAGCCGTCGGCGGCGCTCGCGTCGTCCGGCAGGATGCCGGAGAAGAACGAGACGCACCGGGCGTCGAGGTCCGCCGCGATCTCGACCGCGCGCTCGAGGTACCGCATCCGCAGGGCGGCGTCCCGGTCCACGAGGGTGGGCCGGTGCTTGTGGAGGGGGTCGAGCAGGTACCGCGTGCCGGTCTCGACGACCGCCGCGGCCCCGGTGCCCCCGCGCATCCGCCGCAGGTGGGCACGCAGGGCCCGGACGTCGTCGCCGGCCAGCGGCGCGAACGGGTCGAGGTGCGGAAAGCCGAGCGTGACCGCGACGGCGGCGTAGCCCACGTCGTCGAGCACGTCGAGGGCCACCCGCAGGGGGTGGTCGCCGAAGCCGTTGGTGCCGTAGCCCAGCAGGAACGGCGGTGTCACGTGATGCTCACCCCGGCGCGGCCGCGTGCGCGAGCCAGCAGGCGCAGCCCCTGGCCCACGGCGGCGACGCCGACCAGCAGCGCCGTCGTGCCCAGGCTCCCCGAGCGGGCCGCCCAGGCGGCCTGCAGCGGGACCATCGCCTGGATCCCGGCCCGCGTGGCGGTGCGCGCGTTGGCGGCGGTGGGCCGCGCCGCCGCGCGCACCTGCCCGGGCAGGGCGGCCGCGGCGTAGGCGGTCGCCGCGGCGACGGTGGTCCAGCGGGCGACCGGCCGACCCGCCGTGGCGGTTGCCGGGACCGCGGCGGCGGCGACGGCGCCCGCGACCGTCCCGGCGGCGACACCGCTCGCGACCCGCGTCGACGTACCGTGCACCTCGCCGCGCGAGAGCACGGTGACGCCCAGCGTGTGCGCGGTCAGCCCCGCGGCCGCCGGGAGCGCCGAGCGCAGGCGCCCGGGCGTGGCGCCGAGCAGCACGTCGAGCCCGCGGCACGCCGCCATGACGAACGGCCCGGCGGGGCGGTCCTTGGCCACCAGGTCGTAGGTCCAGACGCAGGCGGCCAGCGGCAGGGCGACGCCGAGCGCGCGCCGGCCGCCCGCGATGCCCGCGGCGGCCACGCCACCCGCGGTGAGCGCCCCGCCGATCGCGAGCGCGGCCCGCGGCGTCACCCGGCCGGACGGGATCGGCCGTTCGGGCCGCTCGACGGCGTCGACGTGCCGGTCGGCGTAGTCGTTCAGCGCCATGCCGCCCAGGTACAGGCAGGCGGAGGCGACGGGCAGCAGGAGGTGGCGGGCGCGCAGCGGCGTCGGCGCGCCGTCGCGGGTGCCGGCGCGTGCGGCGGCCAGCCCGGCCAGCGTGTCGCCCACGACGCTCAGGGCCGCGGGGGCCCGGACCAGCTCGGCGACGTCGGCGAGGCCGGGCGGCCGCACCGTCAGCCGGGGCCTCATCGTCCGGCCCGTGCCGAGGTGACGCGCACCCAGTCCTCCACCGCGCGGGCCTGGTCGGCGGCGTCGTGCACGTCCGAGCCCCACGGGTCCTTGAAGAAGAAGCCCAGCTCCGGCACGGGCCCGCTGATCCCGGCGGCGTGCGCCAGCGCGAGCAGGCGGGCCAGGTCGAGCACGAGCGGGGCGGCGAGCATCGAGTCGTGCGCGCTCCACGTGGTCTGCAGCGTGAGCCGCGACCCGAGGAAGCCCTCGACGTGCACGTGGTCCCAGGCGACCTTGGTGTCGCCCAGGTCGGGCACGTTGTCGATGTGCAGGGGAGTGGTGTCGCTGCCGGTCAGCGCGGTCAGCCCGCGGTTCTTGCTGGCGAGCTTGCTGCGCACGGCGTCGGGGTCCGCGAGGGTGGCGCCGTCGCCGCCGCCCAGCAGGTTGGTGCCGGCCCACGACAGCACCTTGAGGCCGCGCGCGGCGAACGCCGGTGCCAGCACGGTGCGCAGCCACGTCTGCCCGGTCTTGCCGTCCTGCCCTGCCACGGGGATGCCGCGCTGCCGGGCGAGCCGGGTCAGCGCGGGCAGGCCCATGCCCGCCGACGGCGTGAAGGCGGCGTACGCGGCTCCGGCAAGGATCGCCGCGTACGCCGAGACGGAGGACGCGGGAAGCACCGCGCGCGCCGGGTCGGCCAGGGCCGTGAGCAGGGCGTCGACGTCGTCGTGCTCGGGCGCGGGGTCGACGGGCGGCTCGGTCGAGGACAGGTCGATCACGACGACCCGCGCCAGGTCGTGCCGCTCCTGGAACGACGTGATGTCGGCGGCGAGCCGCTCGGCGACCGCCTGCTGGGAGAGGCCCGCGCCGTCGTCCGTGTCCGTGTGCGCCGCGTGCGGGTCGTACCCGGGGCGCACCTCGGCGTCCGCCCGCTCCAAGGCGTCGTGCGTGGCGGCGAACAGCCGCGGCCCGATCATGCCCGTCTCGACGAGGCACTCCGCGCGCTTGGTCATGGTGACCGACGAGATGTCGTGCCCGCCGACCACCAGGTCGGCGAACGCGGGGAGGCCCGCCGAGGCGAAGGGCTCCCGCGCGGTGACGCAGCCCGTCGGTGGGGCCTGCCCCTCGGCGATGGCCGCGAGGCCCACCGTGGCCGTACTGGCCACGGAGCCGCGGGCCCCGACGAACCAGATACCGGTCCGCGCAGAGGCATGGTGGCGTGCAGAGGCGTGGTGCATCATCGCTCCCCAGTCCGACGACGTCGTCGCGAGCACGCTAGTCCCACTTATGGCGATTGGCAAACAAAAGTTCTGAGATCGTCGGGAGAAGAGAGATTTCCGACAAGGCCGCAGTTACCGGGCCAGCCGCCACGGGTGCCACGTGCCTGGCCGCCGACGCCGCCGACGCCGACGCTGCCGACGCCGCTCCTGACTCCGCTTCTGGACACCACTTCCGCGTGCCGCCGCGCTGTGGCACTATGACCCGCATGACTGAGTGCCTCACCCCGAGCTCCACCCTGCGACAGGTGATCATCATTTCGTAGCGCGTCCGGCGACACCCCACCGGACGCGCAGACCTTCCACACCCGGAGGGTCTTTTTTTGTTGGTCCGACCGTCTGGCTCCGTGCCGGGTTGTCGGACACATCGCCAGACACATCGTTGGGAGCATCGATGACCACCGCCTCGTTCCAGGTGTACGACACGACGCTGCGCGACGGCGCGCAGCAGGAGGGCATGAACCTCTCCGTCTCCGACAAGCTCGCGATCGCCGCGCTGCTCGACGAGCTCGGCGTGGGCTACATCGAGGGCGGCTGGCCGGGGGCGGTACCCAAGGACACCGACTTCTTCGCCCGTGCCGCCGCCGAGCTGACCCTGAAGAACGCGGTGCTCGCGGCCTTCGGCGCCACCCGCCGGGCCGGCGTCCGCGCGGGCGACGACCCGCAGGTGCGCGCCCTGCTCGACGCGAGCACCCCCGTGGTCACGCTCGTGGCCAAGTCGGACGTGCGGCACGTCGAGCGCGCCCTGCGGACGACCCGCGCCGAGAACCTCGCGATGATCGCCGACACCGTCTCCTTCCTCGTGGCCGAGGGGCGCCGGGTGGTGCTGGACGCCGAGCACTTCTTCGACGGCTACCGGTACGACGCGCAGTACGCGACCAGCGCCGTCCACACGGCGTTCGAGGCCGGCGCCGAGGTGGTCACCCTGTGCGACACCAACGGCGGCATGCTGCCCACCTGGGTCGGCGAGATCGTGGCCGAGCTGCGGGCGGGCACCGTGGTCGGGCCGGAGCAGCGGTTCGGCGTGCACGCGCACAACGACACCGGGTGCGCGGTGGCCAACTCGCTCGCCGCCGTCGAGGCGGGGGCCACCCACGTGCAGGGCACGGTCAACGGGTACGGCGAGCGCACCGGCAACGCCGACCTGGTCACGGTCGTGGCCAACCTGGAGCTCAAGCGCGGCATGTCCCTCCTGGCGGACGGCGGCCTGCGGGAGGCGGCCCGGATCTCGCACGCCATCAGCGAGCTCACGAACATCTCGCCGTTCGCCCGGCAGCCCTACGTGGGGGCGAGCGCGTTCGCCCACAAGGGCGGCCTGCACGCCAGCGCCATCCGCGTGGACCCCGACATGTACCAGCACACCGACCCCACGCTGGTGGGCAACGACATGCGCATGCTCGTGTCGGACATGGCGGGCCGGGCCTCGATCGAGCTCAAGGGCCGCGAGCTGGGCTTCGACCTCGCCGGCCAGGGCGAGCTGCTCTCCCGGGTCACGAACCGCGTCAAGGACGACGAGGCCGCGGGCTACACCTTCGAGGCGGCCGACGCCTCCTTCGAGCTGCTGCTGCTGTCCGAGCTGGGGCAGCGGCCCGACTTCTTCACCGTCGAGTCGTGGCGCACCATCGTGGAGACCGTTCCCGCGGGCGCGGCCCCGCCGTCGGTCCACGCCCCCGACGCCGCCGCGGTGGCCGAGGCGACCGTCAAGATCCGGGCGGGCGGCGAGCGGATCGTGACGACGGGGGAGGGCAACGGCCCGGTCAACGCGCTGGACCAGGCGCTGCGCACCGCGCTGTCCCGGGTCTACCCGGAGCTCGCGCGGTTCGAGCTCATCGACTTCAAGGTGCGCATCCTCGACACCGAGCTCGGCACCGACGCGATCACGCGGGTGCTGATCGACACCAGTGACGGCGAGCGGTCCTGGTCGACGGTCGGCGTCGGCCCCAACGTGGTCGAGGCCGCGTGGGAGGCGGTCACGGAGGCCTACGTCTACGGCCTCCTCAAGTCAGACGTGGAGCCGCGTCCCTGACGCCAAGACGTCGAGTGCGGGGTGTCTGTGGGCCAACGTGGCCGACGCCGTCGTGGTCGGCAACCTCCTGATCTCGCTGCTGCGGCACACCGACCGCGTGCACGCCGCATCGCTG